>JABSRF010000009.1 GCA_013215275.1 Oligoflexales bacterium
TAAAGTAAGTAAAGAGCTATATGAAGTCAAAAGCCTTTAAATAAAGGTATTTTATATTTCGCTACAGCGACTAATTACTCACCTTTACTTTCAATACTGGAATCCAATAAAGCATTTTTCTTACCAGGAGCCTAGCAGTAAATGTTGGGGAAACATAGGTGTTTGGGGAATCCAAACCCAAAGCTTATGCTGACAATGCTACCTAAAAGAATAATACATCTTTCGGTCCTGCTTTTTCCACTGGATCCTCTTCATTTGCGACCGGCTCACTTGGCACAGGGCTCGGAGGTGCCGATTGAGGCTCAGCAGGAGCAAGGGGTGGCTCTTTAACATGCTCTGCAGGCTTGCTAGCCTTGGGAGGGGGGCTTAGGGTTTCACCTGCTTCTATCACGGGTGCAATATGGGCAACATTTTCGGAGCTTTGAGCTGTTTTGGTGACAATGTTATTGAGCTTACTGACCATTTCATTGGTTAGGTTCTCAATCTGTGTGAGAGGAACACTTGCTGCTTCAATCTCCTGCCGGGTAATGTCCTGAAACTGTAAGCTCAAAATGATTTGATCGATATTGTGAGCGACCGATTCAGAGCTTAAAACAGAGCTTTCAACCAGCTGAGAGAACACCTCTGTAGAATCCTTTGCGGTGCTTAGTAAGAGATCAACTGCTTCGTCAACTGACTCCTTCTTACTTTTGGTCTTCTTCAAGTTGTCTGTCAAAGATAGAGAGATATCCTGGACAGAATCGTTCACCTTGCCAACAATTTGGGTAATATCGTTAGATGCTTGGTTTGTTCTATCAGATAGTTTTCGAACTTCTTCGGCAACCACGCTAAAGCCTCGTCCATGCTCCCCTGCTCGAGCAGCCTCGATGGCTGCATTCAGAGCCAAGAGATTGGTTTGGTCGGAAATGTACTGAATGTCCTCGGTGATCTTGTTGATTGTTGCTGTGTTTTCCAAGATAGCCTCTATGGATGTTGAGTACTCAACGTTTAAGCGACTATTCTCGTCCAGCATCTCAGTCATTTCCTTCAACAAAGTTAAGGCGTTTTCAAGAACGGAGGATAAAGAAGCGTGATCCTTACTGCTCTCTTGTCCCATGGACACCTTACCTGAAAACTGCTTGTTAATTTCATTGGATTCCGCTAAGTGTTCTTGAGCTTTTTCGTAAATAAAGCGAACCTTATCACCAATTTCAATCGCCGAACTTTCTGTATGGTCTATGACTGACTTTAACTGTGATTCAATATTGGGAACTAAATCTAATATTCTTCTAAGCAAAGTCTCTTGAGTTGCTAGTTGTTCATCCCGTTCAGAAAGTTTTCCTTCCAGTTCTTTGATTCTAATTTCAAGTAAATTGATCGTACTGCGAGGTGCATTATTCAATGTTTGGTTTTCAGCTTTTAAGCCAGACAGTTCCTCACCGAGTTTATCGCTGTTGCTCTTGATGGCTTCTAGCTCAAACTGAGCTTTGGAGTGACTGTTTTCGGTCTCTTTTAGCTTAGCTGTGAGCTCCTCAAGCTTAGACTCAAGGTCTGCTTTTTCGGTGGCAAAGTCTTTTTCAGCTATTTTTCTTACCAGGCTCAAATTAACTGGGCTATTCTCTTGGTCCTTTGCTTCTAGAGCTAGGATCTTGCGCTTAAGCTCTTCAATGTGCCTTTCTTTGCCTTCTAGGCTGCTGGTCTCATCTTGTCTCTGGTGAGACATACGTAAGCATAGGCTACTTAGGTAAGCCCAGGTTGCAAGAGCTAGCAAGCTTGCCATCCACGTTGGTAAGTTCATCTCAGAGATGGGGTCGATGAGTACAGGAATTAAGGGTATTAATCCTGCAAGCACTAGTAGCTGAGTGGTTTTATTATCGTCTGACATGGCTATCCTAAAAATATTAACATGAATGTTCCTACAGAGATTCGGTGTTTGGTCGCGGGGTCTTAAATTCTAAGTTCGGAGGGGGGAGTTAATAGCCTAATAAATGGAGACTAATTATTGATTGACACGCCCCAGCTTGTTGTTACTGCCAAAGTAGCTCGGTCTGAGTTCTCGATTTATCGAGCCTGGTTTTAGCGTAGTTAACCTCGGGGAATAAGCTCGGATCCAGTTCTGCGAGGTGAGACCAAAGCTGTTTGCTAATTGACGAGCTAGGTTCTATTTTGCGGATTGCCTCTGAAACCTGCCATATTAATGGCACTGTTATACTTTTCTGTGGCCAATCAAATCGGTCGAGCCACAATCTTCCATAGGTTTTACTTAAGCTTGGGTGAATCCCGACTTCTGCTTCGAGCTCCAGTAAAGCTTTGGAGCATGAGAGACTCTTACTAAACAGTAATGGAAAGCGGCTTTGTACCAGTGATGTGGTTTTTTGCCAGATCTTCGCAATGGGTGTTTTAGTCTGTTTATGGGTATGAAACCATTTTGAAAGGATTGGATAGCTTATTTCGCAGAGATCCTTTGCATCTTCGTGATTCCAGCTAAAAGTTGCTTGGTAAAGCCAAGAAAGGTGGAGATAGTATAATTTAGACTTGAGTAAACGATTTACGAACCCACGTATTCGGGTTGATTCCGAGAGTTTATAAGATTCCTTTCGTTTAGAGATTAAGTTGCTTAGCTCACGTTTGTTGGCTGCGCTTATGCCTCTAAAATCTTGGATTTCTGTGAGGTAAAGACTGCTTAATAAGAATTTTTCTAGGCTTTGCTTTTCAATGTTTTTGAATGCACCCCAGAACTCAGCAGCTTTACTTGCGAGGCCAATTTCCATATAGGCTTTAAAAAGCTGTGCTTTTCTTTTGGATGAGATTTTGGTGAATAGGTCTTTTCGGTTGTTTTCAAAGAATAAGATGGCTCTATGATAATCTTTTTCCAGAAGGTAGGCCTCCAAATAGGAAGATTTGACCTCGATTAGGGATGGAATGTACTGTGCAAGGTATCGTGAATTAGGAAACCTTTTATAAAACTCCTTTACTTTCTCGACAAATTCTTTACCTCTTTCTCTTTCCCCATAGGACATCACTTCGCAGCTCCAAGCCAATTCGACCACCTGCAACGGGGCATGGGAGTCTCGGGTTTCGTTTAGAGTGCTGCGAGCATGTCTGACATTATTCCCTAGGTATTGTGGAAGGCTTAAGCATGCTCTCCTAACTTTTGCAACAAATGCTGCATCTGAGTTTGGAAACTCATGCTCAACGCGAAAGTATGCCAATTTTGACTGCTTTAACCATTCGGTATTCGTTTTCTTTAAACTGAATTGAGCAAGGTAAGCATCTGCTATTCTCAAAGAAGCCCAGGAGCGAAATTCTATTGATAAACTCTCTTTAGCATGCTTATGGGATATGCTTTTTATTCCATAATGCAACGCTTTCTGAGATTCTTCAAATTTTCCCATCCAGAAAAGAGCTTCTCCTCTGAGTATAAAGCTAAGCGGTAGTATGGATCCAATTTCATGATTGATGACTTGGCTTAAATGGTAGGCCTCTTCTGCCAATTCATACTTATTTAGATCAAAATAGATATCTCCAATGCGGGTAAAAGCATAAGCTGCTTGCTCTGGATTGTTCTCCTGCCTGATGATGGTGTCGATCTCTCTAGCAGCCTTTAGATACTGTCGGTCTTTGATCCACCCCTCTGCAATTAGCCTTCGAAAGTGGGGTCTATAATCCTTACGAGCTGTTTTCCTCAGGAAGCTCAACCCCTCTTGTGCTGCCATATGTGCAGCAGAGTATCGGTCAAATTCATGATAGATTGCCGCTAGGTTATAAATAGCAGCTGGTGCAATCAGATCAAGCTGTGGGTCAGGAATATCTTTCTTCTTGATAAAAGCCCAATTTAGAAAGGTTGCTGTATTTGAATAAGTCAGGCGAACTTCTGAGCGAAAAATGTCTCCGTTGAACATTTTTCGGATACCTTTCGAAATTTTTAGATACGCAAGTCCAATGAAATAATCGTTTCTACGATGGTATTCAAAATTTTTACCATACCTAGCTCGTGCTGATAGCCAGATCTTCCTAGCCTCCTCCCAATTTTTTTGTTTGAAAAGAATCCTTCCGTAGTTCATATGCTGAATAGGCTTGTCTCGTCCCGGTGTGGAAGGCATATCCTCAGGCTTATCACCCAAAAGATGGTTCACAGGAAAGACTGCCTTTGGGAGTGGAAAAGGGTATCTCCAAAAAAACTCATTGGAGATCTGCCTTTCTGCCGGCTCTATCGAAAAGTCGCCGATGATTTGGTAATTCTTTACAATTTCGGAAAAATTCGCATACGCAGGAGGCATCGGTTTAGCTGTGCCAAACTCATTGAAGGCAAATGAGAAAGCAACAACCCAAAGGTATCGAGGGCAATTCAACCATTTGGTCAAAACCAACATTGCAGCGATATCCCAAAAAATTCAAATTCTTAAGTCAGAGCGACCCTGCTGAGTCAGAGTCGTAGTGAACATGAAACTCTATTCGGCGATTTAGCTTTCTTCCTGCAGCTGTGCCATTGTGGGCAATTGGCTTAACGTCGGCATAGCCAGCAGCGCTGAGTCGAGTTTGAGGAAAGTAGTGTTGTCTTATCATGTATTTGATGACATGAGTGGCACGTAATGCGGAAAGGTCCCAGTTGCTGTAATCTCCTTTAGGAGGGATAGAGTCGGTGTGGCCCTCCACGGTAACATCTCTGCCGAGCGACTTTAAAATATTGACGACTTTATCAAGGTCCTTGCGAGCAGCCCGTCTAACCCTGATGTCTCCTGGTTTGAAAAAATGCCTGGCAAGAAGCTGAAGTTTAAAGCCTTTTTCAGTAGGGTACACTTGTACAATCCGCTCATGGCCCGTTGTTTTTTTATCAGGGTATTTTTTGGGTCCGTATAAGCGTTCTTCGAGTTCAACTTTGACCCGATCCATATCTTCATCGATAATTTTTACCTGTTTTTTTGTGGAAGGATATTTTTGGACAACGGGAGGTGAGACTTCCTCTCCACGAAAATGTTCGAAAATTCCGAACCCATGCTCCGTTGGCCCCTTCTTACGATCCAGAGGGATGTCATCCAAAGGGGTGTTGAAGCTTTCTTGCATGGATCCAGCAGTTCTCTGAACTTGCGGCTCACCCCCCTCTTTAAGCGCAAAAAGTACCACAAAGACGGCAAATAGTAGAGTTACCATATCTGCGAAACTCACAAGCCAGCGCTCATGGTTTTCAAATTCAGGGCATTTCTGTTTCTTGCCCATACAGAGCCTCGGTGGTTTTAGTCTTCAGAGCCTTTTTGGCTTACAAAAATACCTAATTTTTCTTGAATTACCTTAGGGTTTAGACCTGAAAGGATGCCTTCTACTCCAATGACGACCATTTCCCTAGCCATATAGTCTAATTTTGCTTTGCGTTTGATCTTTTTTCCAATAGGGATAAAGAAGATATTGGAGAAACCTACTCCATATAGGGTTGCTACGAACGCAATCGCAATACCTGGTCCAATCATTTCTGGCTTGTCTAGATTTTCCATAACGTGAATGAGACCAAGTACCGCTCCCAAGATTCCGATGGTCGGAGCAATTGCACCGCAGTCTTCCCAGAAGTGGGCATAGACTTCTTCTTCTTCCATGGTCACGTGCTGAGCAGTTTCGAGGGTATCACGGATAATATTAGGGTCTGTTCCGTCGACCGCCAGTCTGACTGCCGTCTTTAAGGGTTCATAGCTAAGCCCCTCTCTTTTTTTCTCGAGTGCCAGTATGGACTCTTTACGAGCTGTTTGAGCCAGATCGATAATATCAGTAAGAATCTGATCGGGGTTTGCACTTGGGTTTTTCACCCAGGTGCCTACGGCTTTCATAGCACCAATAATATCTGGTAGGGTATAGGCCACCATCATTGAACCCGCCATTCCGCCAATAACGATGAAAAAGGCGGTAATCTGGAGGATCGAGGAAACGTGACCTCCCTCCAATATTAAGCCGACAATAATACAAGTTAATGCGAAAACTGGGCCGACGAGGCTCGTAATATCCATAGTGTGGGCCTTGCTACTTGATTATATGCTTTTATCGATTTCGGCGAAGTGCCTTACAATTCATCGCTATTGTTTAAGCTTTCTAGTACTTTTGCCTTTGAATTTAGCCATTTTTCCTCTATTTCATCGAGCGACTCTTTTACGATGACCGAGTCTCCATTGAGAAACAAAATGAGGGTATCTGGCATCGACTCAACATACTTGATCGCTTCCAAATTCACTAAGATTGATGACTGATCTAGTTTGGTTAACTCAATCAATTCTATTTCTCTGGGACAAAATCGTTTACAAATTGGGCATTTTATTGAGGAGACTGCTTATGAGCTTGAGGGAAGGGTTATTTTGCCCAAGCTAATAGTGCCGAATACCCTCAACTATGATAACTTGCAGCTAGGTTTAGAGTCAATGGACTTGCTTGCATACTAAATACCGCATTACACCGAGAAAATGAGGAGTAAACATTGGATATAGGGACACTACAAAACTTGTCCAAAGAAGTTAAAGAGAGATTTAAGCATGTTTGGGGGTATCTTTGACCTAGCTCACAAAGAGCAAAGGTTAAGGGACCTTGAAGATCAGATGGATGCAAACCCAGACTTTTGGAACAATCCCAAGGAGTCAGCAGCTGTATTAAAAGAAAAAAAGAGCTTAGAAGGATGGCTAGAACGGTCGGAAAAGCTTAAAGGCAAGGTCGATGACCTTCAAGCTGCATTGGAGTTGGCTCCAGAAGGTGAGGAGTTTGTAACAGAGGCTGAGCAAATTTTGCTTACCTTACAAACTGAGCTTGATGAGCTCGAGGTGCAGAGCCTATTGGGGGGAGAGCTTGATCAGTGCTCAGCATTACTGACGATCAATGCAGGAGCTGGTGGAACAGAATCTTGTGACTGGGCATCGATGCTTATGAGAATGTACTTGAGGCATGCTGAGCAAAAAACATGGGATGTTGCCATTCACGATATCCAGGAGGGGGACGAAGCCGGGGTAAAAAGTGCAACGTTTGAGATATCTGGTGAGTTTGTCTTTGGACTTCTAAAAGCAGAATCTGGGGTACACCGGCTAGTTAGAATAAGCCCCTTCGACTCGAATGCGAGGAGGCACACGAGTTTTGCATCGATCTTTGTAAGTCCTGTTATCGATGACAACATCGAAATTGATATCAATCCGGCAGACCTTCGTATCGATACATATCGTGCAAGTGGGGCAGGAGGTCAGCATGTCAACAGAACTGACTCTGCGGTAAGAATTACTCACGGTCCAAGTGGAATTGTGGTGCAGTGCCAAAGTCAGCGCTCACAGCACCAGAATAAAGATACTGCTATGAAAATGCTACGCAGTAAGCTGTATGAGCAAGAGCTTGAGGAGCGTAGGAAGAAGCAGCAGGACATAGAAGAATCAAAATCCGAAATTGGTTTTGGAAGTCAGATTCGCAGCTATGTACTGCATCCCTACAAGATGGTGAAGGACCATCGTACCAACCAGGAAAGTCATGCCCCTACCGAAGTCTTGGATGGAGATATTGCACCCTTCATTAATGCCTACTTACAGCATAGCCTGAGGAAGTAGCACCTTCGGCCAAAAAGGCCCTCAAAAGCTCAATTCTCAATGCCAACCTCCCTCTTCTCTCTTTGACAGCTTGCCTCGAAAGCCCTATTCTTTAAATAGGAGTATTTTTTAAAAGTTGTAACTATGTTTCATTAATTGCCGGCCTGGATGAATTCTTGATTCCAGGCAACAGTTTCCTTCCGGACCTATATCATTAAAGGTATGTAATGAACGCTGAAAAACTAATTGATATTGTGACAAAAGAAGGCCTTCGGGAAAAGCATGAAGAACTCCATTGGACTGGCAGTTTTAGTGAATACTTAGACATGGTCGTTGAAAAGCCAGAAATTGCTCGTACCGCTTTTCAAAGGTTGTATGACATGATTTCTAGCTACGGCTATGAAACATACGTGGAGTATAAGAAGAAAATTACTCATTGGAAATTTTTTGATGATCCAATGGAAAATGGTCGAGATGCTGTCTTTGGCCTTGATGTTCACTTGCAGAAGCTTGTCAATGTGATCAAAGCGGGTGCGTACCAGTATGGGCCAGAGAAAAGGGTCATTCTCCTCCATGGACCTGTTGGCTCCGCTAAGTCGACGATTGCCAGACTACTGAAAAAAGGTTTGGAGTTATACTCCCAAAGCCCTCAAGGTGCCTTATATAGCTATGACTGGACCAATTTAAAAGAGATCCTCGACATGGATGACACCCTTCCGTGCCCCATGCATGAAGATCCTCTTCACCTGATACCTGAGTCGAGGCGCAATGCGGTTCTAGAATCGCTGAATAAGAATCGCGAACGTTCAAGGCAGGTGCGTATTGAAGGTGGGTTGTGTCCGCCGAGTCGATACATTTTTAATGCGCTTTTAGAGCATTACCGAGGTGATTGGGCTAGTATTGTTGCCAATCACGTAAAGGTCAAGCGTATCGTCTTGTCGGAGAAGGATCGTATTGGAATCGGTACGTTCCAACCGAAGGACGAAAAGAATCAAGATTCAACTGAGTTAACGGGAGACATCAACTACCGAAAAATAGCCATTTATGGCTCAGACTCAGACCCTCGGGCATTTAACTTTGACGGTGAATTCAACATTGCAAATAGAGGCATGATTGAGTTTGTGGAGGTCTTAAAACTTGATGTTGCCTTCCTCTATGACCTTTTAACGGCAAGCCAAGAGCATAAAATAAAGCCCAAAAAGTTCGCTCAAACCGATATCGACTTGGTTATCATAGGGCATACGAATGAGCCTGAGTATCGGAAGCTACAAAACAACGAGTTTATGGAAGCTCTTAGGGATAGAACCGTTAAGATTGATATTCCTTATATCACTAAGCTTAAACAAGAAACTCGTATTTATCAGAAAGATTTTAACCCGAGAACAGTTCCTAATATCCATATCGCGCCTCACACCCTTGAAATGGCATCAATGTGGGCGGTCCTAACCAGGCTTGAAGAGCCCAAAAAAGCTAACTTAACTCTATTACAGAAGCTAAAGCTCTATAACGGAAAAACTTTTCAACACTTTACCGAAGATAATATCAAAGAGCTAAGAAAAGAGGCTGTAAAAGAAGGCTTAGATGGAATCAGCCCTCGGTATATCCAAGATAAAATCTCAAACTCATTGATCATTGACAAAGGCAATGGCTGCATTAATCCTTTTATCGTACTCAATGAGTTGGGAAGCGGATTAAAAGGCCATTCGCTACTCAATAACGAAGAGGTTCGAAAACACTATCTAGAGTTGCTGTCTGAAGTTAAGAGAGAGTATGAAGATATTGTTAAGCATGAAGTGCAAAGGGCAATTTCCGCTGATGAAAGCGCTATCGAGAAATTGTGCGGTAACTATATTGACAATGTGAAAGCTTACATTCAGAAAGAGAAAATTAAAAACCAATACACTGGAGCGGATGATGAGCCAGACGAAAGACTCATGCGCTCAATCGAAGAAAAAATTGAGATTTCTGAAAGCCGTAAAGACGACTTCCGTCGTGAAATAATGAACTATATCGGAGCGTTAGCTTTAGACGGGAAGTCGTTTGACTTTAGAACGAATGAACGCCTACACAAAGCGCTGGAACTTAAGCTGTTTGAAGACCAAAAGGATACGATCAAGTTAACAACGCTTGTATCAACTGTCGTTGATAAAGAAACTCAAGCAAAGATTGATGTTGTTAAAAATAGACTGATCAAAAACTATGGTTACTGCGAAATTTGCGCAAACGACGCTTTAAGTTTTGTCGCCAGCATTTTTGCTCGGGGTGACAGCGGCACCCAAGAGAAAAAATAGGAAAGGCATATTTGTATGAAGATGGAATCGGATCTTAATAGATTCCGTAAGATCGTTAGAGGGAAGATAAAGCAGGAACTAAAGAAATATATTGCTAGCGGGGATTTGATTGGCCGGCAGGGTAAAAAGGCAATTACAATACCCTTGCCTCGGATCGATATCCCCAAATTCTCATTTGGATCTTCCGAAAAATCGGGGGTTGGTCAAGGTGATGGGCAGGTTGGGGACGAAGTTGGCCAAGGGTCTCCTCAGCCTGGTCAAGGGGAAGCTGGTGAGGGAGAAGGCCAGCATTCTCTAGAAGTCGATGTCACCCTAGAAGATCTAGCTCAAATGTTAAGCGAAGAGCTAGAGCTACCAAATATCGAGAACAAGGGGCAAAAGAACGTTGAAGAAGAAGAAGTAAGATACAGCGGCATCCTGAAGCAGGGCCCCGATTCTCTTCATCATTTCAAGCGTACATACAAAGAGGCCCTAAAACGCTCGATTTCTTCAGGTGAGTACGACCCTGACGATCCTGTTGTCATCCCTATTAAAGATGACAAAAGGTATCGATCATTTACGGTGATTCAAAAGCCTGTAGCAAACGCATTGATCATTTACATGATGGATGTTTCAGGTTCAATGGGAGATGAGCAAAAAGAAATCGTAAGGCTAACAAGCTTTTGGCTTGATACATGGCTTTCCAATCAATATAAGGGCTTAGAACGACGTTATATCATTCACGATGCCACAGCAAGAGAAGTGGATCACGACACCTTCTACCGAACTAAAGAGTCAGGTGGAACCCTCATTAGCTCAGCCTATAAGCTAGCCGTAAAACTTATTGAAGAGCAGTTTTCACCCAATGAGTGGAATATATACTTATTTCACTTTTCCGATGGTGACAATTGGTCGGGAAATGATACTGCTGAATGTATGAAGCTAATGGAGAAAAATTTGCTGCCTGTATCCAACCTTTTTTGCTACGGGCAAGTTGAGTCCCGCTATGGTTCTGGCCAATTCCTCCGAGATTTAACTAAACAATTTGGTGAGGCTCATGACCAAGTGACGGTTGCACAAATCAAAGACCGAGATGCAATCATGGCAGCTTTGAAGACCTTTTTAGGAAAAGGTAAATAGGATGATAAACAACACAAACCTAAGCCCCCAACTCCAGGATATAGCAGATAGCCTTGCCGAAACGGCAAAGGATGCAGGGCTCGATTGCTTCACCACGATCTTCGAGATGGTTGACTACAAGCAGTTGAATGAAGTTGCAGCTTATGCAGGATTTCCTACTCGGTATCCTCATTGGCGTTGGGGTATGGAGTACGAACGACTATCAAAAACCTATACTTATGGCCTATCGGTTATTTACGAAATGGTCATCAACAATGACCCATGTTACGCGTACCTCCTTAGATCTAATAGTTTGGTTTTCCAAAAGACCGTGATCGCTCATGTCTATGGTCATTGCGATTTTTTTAAAAACAACTACTGGTTTAGCAAGACCAATCGCAAGATGCTCGATAAAATGGCGAACCATGCCACCATAGTGCGCAAACTTATCGATGAGGTGGGCCACGATGAGGTTGAGAACTTTATCGATATTTGCCTGTCCTTGGAAAACCTCATCGATGTTCACTCACCATTCCAAGCAACTCACACTAAACTGAGTCAAGAAGAAAAAGAACGTTTAGGTAATAAGCCGGTTTCAAAAATTTCATCAAAGTCCTACATGGACACGTATGTTAATCCAGATGAGTATCTGGAAGCGCAACGAGAAAAAATCAAGGCAGATGCCCAAAAGCAAGCTAAGTTCCCAGAGCATCCTCGGCTGGATGTCTTAAAGTTCCTTATGGAGTTTGCTCCCATCAGCACTTGGCAAAGAAAGATCCTCAACATCATTCGTGATGAGGCTTATTACTTTGCGCCTCAAGGGCAAACGAAGGTTATCAACGAAGGCTGGGCTACCTACTGGCATAGCAAGATGATGACCAAATTGGCTCCACTTGAGGTGAGTGAGATCGTAGACTACTGTGATCACTATGCTGGAGTTGTGGCTAGTCACGGAGGGCAATTAAATCCTTACCGCTTAGGAGTAGAGCTTCTCCGTCATGTGGAGGACCGTTGGAACAAGGGGCGTTTTGGAATTGACTACCTTCATTGCGAGGACCCTAGGGATCGAGAGAACTGGGATACCCAGGCTGGACTGGGTTTAGAAAAAATATTCGAGGTGCGTAGGATTCACAACGACTTAACCTTTATCGATGAATTTCTTGATGAAGACTTTTGTCATAAAACCAAGATGTTTATCTACGACTTTGACCCCCGAACTGGCAAGTATGTGATCGCTAGTAGGGACTTCAATCAGATTAAGCAACAGCTCCTCCAGCAATTGACTAACTTTGGGAACCCCCGCATTCGTGTTGAAGATGGAAATTTTCGAAATCGTGGAGAGCTGCTTATGAAACATCTTCATGAGAATACGGACCTCAAGCATGAGTTCACACTTGAAACGTTGAAAAACCTTTACTCAATTTGGAAAAGACCCGTTCACCTTAAGACGGTCGTAGAAAACGTGAAAAGGCGCATATGCTTTGATGGTCATAATCACTCGATCGAGAAAATATAGGCGGTATACTTGCTTTCATTGGCCTTATATTCTCCTCTTTAGCCTAATTTTTTTGACCTTTCCTCGAACTTTATTTGGGGTGGTGCGCTTAGGTGATAAGCTGCCGGTTTTGCAAAATATAGGCGTGGTTCCCCTAAGTCTCTCTTCCAGTTTTTCAGATGATGGTGACTTGAGTCGCAAGACAGAGCACTTAAGAACCGCATTTTCTGAGTCTATTCGCAACTCCTTTCGGTTTCACATCCTACATGATGAGCTCATTGAGGAGTTATGGCAAAGCTATGCTGGAAGGAAGGAACTTATCGAGGAGTATGCTCTTTCCGCATTTGCTCACCTCAACATAACCCTAAATGATGACGTTTTGGTTTTTACAGTGAGGTTTTTGAGTCCCGAGCTAAAGCCTATGCTACAAGAGAGCGAGAAGTGGCTTAGAAAAGATTTTATTTTAGCAAATTATGAAGAAATCTCTCAGTGGGTGAGCAGTCTAGTTTATCGATTGATCAACAGAATCCCAATCGATGTGAGTATTACCTCAGTCCAAGGAAAATACTTAACCCTTTCAGGTGGCTTTAATCAGGGCTTACAGGTTGGCGATGACCTGGATTTGATCAGAGTAAAAATTAAAGCCTTGCATCCAGCGCTGCATACCTGGAGGTCTTTTTCTACAAGAAGACTTGGGAAAGCGCGGATTGTCGAATCTAAAGAGAATGTTTCCATAGCAAAACTTGTCCACCTCGTTAGAGAAAATTCAGTAGAAATCGGGGATGGGGCCAAGTCCCAGGATCTGTTGACACGCCTAAGGTTTGCACGCAAGGAGCAAAAACCCAGCCCTCGGCGCTCTGGAGAGAAGATTGTGATGCCTCCGATTTATAGTGAGGCAGAAGGCGATAAGGCATCCCCAGCTAAAGATCAATTAGAGATACCCTTACCCCCTGGCTTTTCTTCGCCAGCAGAATGGCTAGCATCTGATCAGCATGTGAAAAAAGATCCCCAAGGTCAGGTGGTCGATGGTAAAGACAAAGACTTAGACTATTACTTAACTACTTTTGCCGATGACCTTTCCGTTTACGTTGGCCAGTGGGGGTGGAGTTATAGTGGCCCAGGAAGCACTGGCTCAAAGCTCACCTGGTACCACATCATGAATACCGTTGGGGCAAGGATAACCCGCCGCATTATGCCCTACATTAAGTACGGATTTGGTGGTGGTTTGGGCTTGGGTAAAACCCAGAAAAACCGTGGGGCCTATGTGGGCTATGATGGCCATGCTAGGCTTTATTGGGAAGATGAGCACTATCTGCTTGATGGCTTAGTGCAAAAACTAATGGCTGGTGGCCATGCTGCATTTACTGGAATCGGGGTCAGCCATGAAGGCTTTGGTGGTTTTGATGCGATTTTTGGTGGTATCTTCCTAGGGCTTAAAGGTCAGTTTGCAATGGAGGAAAGTGGTTCCCCTTACGACTGGTTTTTGGAATTTAATTTAACCCCTTTGTCACTCGGCCGTGTTGGTTATGGAAATGAAACTCATCTTATTCGATCATCTCTTGGCTGGAAACTTATCTGGGGGGCTTATCAAAAGCATGGTGCCCGTCAGTTGGAATGGGGGGCAGGCTGGTCTTACGGAAAACATAGTTTCTTTGATGACTCTTCCAAGTTGACCAGTATGAGTCAGTATTCGCTTTACCTATTAGGGCGTTGGAGGTTTTAGCTCCAGCTCCATTACTATCGGGCTTTCATCTGCCTACGGAGAAAGATGGTTTTTTTGAAGGTATTAACCTAAGCTGCAATCGATAAGAACATTATTCGTTCTTTAATTAGGTCCCGCGTTATCCGGCTAGAGTGGCCTGGAAATAAATGGGGCTTGAGTGTAAATTAAGTGCAGCAAGAGGCTGCGTAGGCGACAATGGTAAAATCTTTAATTATCGTATTATTTTTATCGTGCTTTGGCTTCTCGATCTGGATTTTTTTAGAAAGAGATACCCGTTCCTTGAGAGAGAATATTGAAAAAGCTCCCTCGCACTTGAAGCCGCGAGTGATCATGGAGGACTTTCACTTAAGAAGGTATGAAAAGCATACCCAGTATCACTCTATGACAGCGGCCCATGGAGCTTTTCTTGCTCCCAATCAGGTTGAGCTTTCTGGCAGCGTAGAAGGCTGGAGGCTCAGCAATGGAAAGAAGCAGACAGTAAGAACGCACAAAGCTGTTGCATTTTTCAATTCTGATAGCCTAGCAGAACTCATGAAGCGGGCTGAGTTAGAGCGAACTAGGTTGACAGGTTTTGTTGAAATTGATTACAGCGATCACCTACTGCAAACTGAAGAAGCAGAGTATACCGCTAGAGATGAAAAAATTGCAGGCACTCAGTTTGTCCGTGTTGACGGGCCTAATCGCTGGTTTACTGGCAAGGAGGGCTTTCGGCTGTTTGTAAAAGAGGAAATATTAGATGTTTTTGGTAAAGTTCGGGGAATGCTTAAACCAGATGATTAAATGCCTACAAATCCCTCTCTTGTTCGGAATCATTCTGCTGTCTCACCAGTCAGCCTATGCTGACCTAACTGATGACTTGGAGGATTTGGATCCCAAGAGCTCTAAGGAAAGTCCAGGAGGTGAGTCCAATGGTCCACCTACCTCTAAACCGGGCACAAGTAAAAAGAATCGGGCTCCACAGGCCCAGGAGCAAGGCACTATCGAGCTTGAAAAAGGGCGAGAGCAAGCAGAAGATAACAAGGCTCCTCAGCCAGACCTTGAGGAGCCTAAAAAGCGTAAGAGGAAAGCAAAGCCCGGTGGAACACCGCAAACCCAAGGAGATGAAAAAAAACTTCCAGTCATTTTTGAAGGAGATCAACTCTCAGGCATTAAACGATTGGGCACGATTGAACTGCATCAAAACGTTAAAGTGAATCAGGGAGACTTCAACTTGGAGGCAGAAAATGCGAAGGTCTTTTTCGACACCAACAGCGACGAAGTGGATAAAGTGATTGCTAAAGGCTCAGTCAAGATGTCTAAGGTAGACCCTCAAACAGGTGAGTTAATCAGGGCCTACAGCCAGATTGCCGAATTTGATGCAATCAATCAGAAAGTAGAGTTAATTGATAAAGCTAAGCTTATTCGGGGAGAAGACGTCATAAGGGGGGAGGTCATTGTCTATGACCTGAAAACAGGAAGGTTAAAGGCCAGCAAAGTCAAAGGAGTGGTCAAACCCCAGGAGACTCAAGAAGCTGAACCCGAAAAAGATTAAAAAAGGTGAAAGAGGGTTAAATTTGGTTCAGACATTACGTGCAGAAAAGATTTGCAAAGCTTTCAAAGGGAGGGAAGTTGTCAAATCAGTGTCCTTTAGTGTGAAAACGGGTGAGGTGGTTGGCCTTCTTGGCCCTAATGGAGCTGGGAAAACAACAAGTTTCTATATGGTGGTCGGCCTGCTTTTTCCTGGTTCTGGCGAAGTCTATTTGGAACAAAATCGCATCACTGGAATGCCCATGCACTTGCGTGCGAAGCAGGGTATTAGCTACCTACCGCAAAATATGTCTATCTTTAGAAAGCTCAGTGTCGAGGAGAACTTGCTTGCGATCATGGAGGTCACCAAGGTTCCCAGAAGCGACCGCAAGAAGTTGCTTAAAGACCTTTTAGACAAGTTTCAAATTGGGCATATCGCAAAATCTCTAGGAGCAGCGCTTTCTGGCGGAGAACGCCGTAGAGTGGAGATTGCACGCTCACTGATTATTAAGCCTAAGTTTCTGCTGCTGGATGAACCTTTTGCAGGTGTTGATCCAGTTACGGTGCAAGAGATACAGGGAATTATCGAGTCACTCAGACACGAAGGCTTAGGTGTTTTAATCACGGATCATAATGTACGGGAAACTTTAGGTAGTTGTGGAAGGGCTTATGTGTTGTCCGCTGGACAAATTATTGCTCATGGAAACCCAGATGAAATTGCAAAAAATCAGGTTGTCAGGGAGACCTACCTCGGTGAAAAGTTTAAGCTATAGTTTTAATAAATAATTCTAAAGCCTACTTTCGGTTCCTATTTCTTACCTGTATATTAAAGCTGTTCAGATCAACCATCGGAGAGATTTATGGCTCTGGATTTACGGCAAAGCTTAAAACTATCTCAACAACTGCTGATGACTCCACAGTTGCAGCAGGCTATAAAACTTCTACAGTTGTCGAGGATTGAGCTAGAGCAATTTGTTTCTCAGCAGCTTGCAGAAAACCCTATTCTTGAAGAGGCTTCCGAAAGCCAAGACAATGCAGAAAAAGATTCCGTCGAGCGAACTTCTGATGACGTGATGCAAGACCAGCTCAGCTCAGTATCGAGTATTGTTGATGATGTAGCAGAGGGTGAAAAAAAAGAAATTGATTGGGAGGCTTTGTCCCGGGTACAAGAAGCTTCGAGTCAGCCTGCATCTGCAAATAAAAAGAGCCATGATGATGAACATCCGAACTATGAGAATTTATCGAGCAATCGAAAAAGCTTGACTGAGCACCTCATGACTCAGATCGGAGAATCTGAGCTTGATCAGGATGAAAAAAATTTGGCAGCAATCCTCATAGGCAACCTCTCAGAAAAAGGTTACTTAGACCTTGATTGGGATGAGTTCTGTAAAGAACAGGATATTGATGTGGATTATGCCGAGGGAGTTTTAGATACGCTACAAAGGCTTCACCCCCCAGGAATCGCAGCTCGCAGCTTACAAGAATGTCTGTTGATTCAAATCAGAGAGCATCATTTAAAAAACGGGGTTGTGGAGAAGGTTGTCAGTCAGCATATGAAAGAGCTAGAAATAAGAAACTATGCTGTGATTGCAAAATCTATGAAGATTAGCTTGGATGAGGTGGTCAAAAATGCTGCAACCATCGCAGAGCTTGACCCGATTCCTGCTAGAGAGTTTGGGGGGGACCCAACCTATCACGTTATCCCAGACGTTTATGTTTTCAAAATGTCTGGAAAGTGGGTGGTCAGCTTGAATGATGAGGGCTTACCAAATTTGAGGATTAATAGCTTTTACAAAGAGATTGCTCAAGATCGCGCAAATGGAAAAGACAAAGAGTATGTTCAAGAAAAGCTAAAATCTGCTCAGTGGTTGATTAAGAGTATCCAACAAAGGCAAAAAACGATTTTTAAAGTGACTGAGTGTATTGTTGAGAAGCAAAAAGACTTCTTCGAAAAAGGGGTGCAGTTTTTAAAGCCGATGGTCTTACGAGATATTGCTGAAGACATAGGCATGCATGAGTCGACCATTAGCCGGGTAACCACTAGTAAATATGTGCATACTCCAAGAGGGATTTTCGAACTAAAATATTTTTTCAACAGTTCTGTGGCAAGAGCTGGCGGAGGCGATGTTGCCAGTGAGTCGGTAAAGGTGATGATTAAAGGAATTGTTGATAGTGAAAGCCCCCAGAAGCCTTACTCGGATCAAAAGATTGTTGCTATCTTAGAGGAGAAAGGGGTGAGGCTTGCTCGCCGCACAGTTGCAAAGTACAGAGAGCAGCTAGGAATCCTTCCTTCAAGCAAACGAAAAAAATATTTTTAGAGGTCGCAAGATGAATGCAACTCATCAAGACAAACCCTTAATCATATTTGTAACAGGTATTTCTGGGGCTGGCTTGAAAACCGGGATCAATGCCTTGGAAGACTCAGGGGTCTATTGCATTGATAACCTACCTCTTGAGATGATTCAGCCGACCTTAGAGTTGATTGAGAAGGAGACGATTGTCTTAGAAGGTGGGGTTGCCTTTGGCATTCATGTGAGAACGGCAGAGGATATCCCCGCCTTCCTTCAGCTACACTCACAGTTGTCTGCAAAATATCGCCTAGATATTCTTTTTCTTACTGCCGAGGATTCAGTGCTGGAATTACGTTACTCGGCAAATCGTCGTCGTCACTACTTTTTGCAAGAGGGTAGAAGGCTCCAAGAGGCGTTTAACTTTGAAAAAAGTCTAAAGGCTTCTTTAGAAGAAAAAGCTGATATTGTCATAGACACCAGCCAGTTATCGCCCCATCAATTGACCCGGATGATCGAGCATCGCTACAAGGATGATGTGGTGCAGAGGAATCTGTATGTCATGTTAACTAGCTTTGGCTTTAAATACGGCCAATGCCGGCCGGCAGATAGCTTGTTTGATGTGCGGTTTCTAAAAAACCCTTACTTTGTCCCTGACTTAAAAGATAAAACGGGGCTTACTCAAGAAGTGCAAGACTATGTATTGATGGATGAAAATGCTGAACACCTGCTCCAGAAGCTTATAGACTGGCACCGGTGGATTCTTCCTCAATACCTAAATGAAGGGAAGCATTACTTTCGGGTGGGAATAGGTTGTACCGGAGGACGTCATCGAAGTGTCAGTATTGTTGAAGAGCTGTATCGAGCATTGAATACTGAGCCAATGGAGCATATCGTCGTCAGTAAAAACCACCGTGATATAAAAATCCAGGGATAATACTAAGATTCAGAGAACATCTGACATTCATACCTTTTTTTGCTATGATCTTGCCATAAATATATCAAAAGCGCACTATATATGGTTCTAGTCTGTTTTTCTCAGAGGTTTTTATGACACTTTTAATGAACGGAACATGGAAAGAGCAGTTTGCGAGTCGACACATCGGCCCTGATGTGGGAGAGCAAAAACGAATGCTAGACGCTCTAGGGGTGGGCTCATTAGATGAATTAACAGAGAGTGCAGTTCCAGAGCCTATCAAGCTCAATCAAGCACTAGCCTTAGATCCTGAAATGAGTGAGGTAGAAGCCTTAAAAGAACTCCGGCAGCTTGCTCAGAAAAATAAGATGTATAAAAACTGGATCGGAATGGGTTATGGGAATGCCGTGACACCAGCTGTTATTCAAAGAAATATTCTTGAAAATCCAGGATGGTACACCCAGTATACGCCGTATCAACCAGAAATATCTCAAGGTAGGCTTGAGTCTCTCCTTAATTTTCAAACAATGGTCGCAGATTTAACCGGTTTGCCAGTGGCGAATGCGTCTTTGCTAGACGAGGCAACAGCTGCTGCAGAAGCTATGTCTATGAGTCATAGCCTCAACAATACTGACGGTTCAAAGGGGTATTTTATTTCGTCAAAGTGCCACCCACAGGTCATAGAGGTGGTAAAGGGTCGGGCTGAAGCTCTGGGCTTGGATGTTATCGTAGGGGATCATCAAGTCTTTCAGTTTGATTCAGCTTTTTTTGGGGTGTTGTTGAGCTACCCTAATACCGAAGGGTCCATTGAGGACTACCAAGAATTCATAAAAAGAGCTCATGAGCAGGACGCGTTAGTTTGCATGTGCTGTGATATCTTTGCTCTGGCTCTATTAACTCCTCCAGGAGAACTGGGGGCTGACATAGCAGTAGGAAATACCCAAAAATTTGGGGTGCCTTTAGGGTATGGTGGGCCGCATGCAGCTTTTTTTGCGACTCGTGATGAGTTTAAGCGCAAAGTCCCAGGGCGGATCGTTGGAGTTTCGAAAGATGCGTCGGGAAAGCTTGCTTACCGGCTTGCGTTACAAACTAGAGAGCAGCATATTCGAAGGGAAAAGGCCACCAGCAACATATGTACGGCGCAAGCGCTATTGGCCAATATGGCTAGTATGTATGCTGTCTACCATGGCAAGGAGGGCATCACTTCTATTGCGAATCGTATCCATGCCCTTAGCAGCTTGCTTGCGGCAGGGCTCACTGAAATGGGGTACCGGCTTAAGCATTCAGCATTTTTTGATACGGTTTTTCTTAGCTTAGATGCTCAAGATAGCAAGGACCTCTATCAGAAAGCCTTAAGCCAAGGTATTAATCTTAGGAACATCGAAGGTGGGGGGATTTCCGTTTCCTTTGATGAAAGCACAGATCTAGCAGCTGTCGAAGAGCTGCTCTCAATCTTCAAAAAATCCGAAAGCAAAGCGATCGACCTTAAGCAACTAGCAAAGACCTCCCCGCAGCACATCCCGGAGTTTGCAGTTCGCACCAGCAGCTTTCTTGAGCACCCAGTTTTTAAAAGCTATCGCTCCGAAACGGAGCTGATGCGCTATATTAAAAGGCTAGAGCAAAGGGACTTATCGCTGACCACTGCAATGATTCCTTTAGGCTCATGCACCATGAAGCTCAACGCTGCATGTGAATTGGCTCCCATTAGTTGGCCAGAGTTTAGCCAGCTTCATCCTTTTGCTCCGAAAGATCAAACTTTAGGCTACCAAGAGCTTTGTTCAGATCTCGAAAAAATGCTGGCTGAGGTAACGGGCTTCGATGCTGTTTCGCTTCAGCCAAACTCAGGTGCTCAGGGAGAGTATGCTGGACTACTGGTGATCAAAGCTCACCTCAAGGAAAGCGGTCAAGGTCACCGAAACATCTGCTTGATTCCAAAGTCTGCCCACGGGACCAACCCAGCAAGTGCTCAACTTGCTGGCTTTAAAGTGGTCGGTGTGAAGTGTGATGATTCTGGAAATATTGATTTAGCAGATCTCAAACAAAAGGCCGGTCACTACAAAGAAAACCTTGGTGCGATCATGGTTACCTACCCCTCCACCCATGGGGTTTTTGAGGAGAGCATTAAGGATGTCTGTAAGGTTATTCATGACCATGGGGGGCAGGTCTACCTTGATGGGGCAAATTTGAATGCTCAATTATGCTTATGTGCTCCCGGACAATTTGGAGCAGACGTTTGTCACCTCAACCTTCACAAGACATTTGCAATCCCCCATGGTGGCGGTGGACCAGGTATGGGTCCTATTGCTGTTAAAAGCCACTTATCTCAGTATTTGCCTTCTCATCCAGTCCATAAAACGGGGGGCGCCAAAGGAATCAGCCCAGTGTCTTCAGCTCCTTATGGGAGTGCGGGCATTCTCCCCATCTCTTGGATGTATCTCAAGCTTTTAGGTCCCAAGGGCCTAAAGCAAGCAAGCCAAGTTGCGATCTTGAGTGCAAACTATATTGCGAAAAAGCTAGAACAAGCTTACCCAATTCTTTACCGGGCTGAGAATGGCTTAGTTGCCCACGAGTGCATCATTGATATTAGACCCTTTAAGGCGAGTGCAGGGATTGAAGTGGTCGATATTGCAAAACGCTTGATGGATTACAATTTCCATGCCCCAACTATGGCCTTTCCTGTGGCAGGTACGTTGATGATCGAGCCAACAGAGAGCGAAGGGCTTGCTGAAATTGATCGCTTCTGTGAGGCGATGCTAAAGATTAGAGATGAAATCAAGCAAATAGAGTCAGGTGCTTGGACCAAGCAGGACAATCCCTTGAAGAATGCTCCTCACACGGTCCAAAGCCTTTGCCAAGAGTGGGATAAACCATACTCGCGAACCGAAGCCTGCTTCCCAACAGCGTCTCAAAGCCAGCAAAAATTTTGGCCATTTGTATCTAGAGTTGATGAAGCTTTTGGTGACAGAAACTTTATGTGTACTTGTGGAAGTGTTGATCACAATGAGGGCTGATGGTTCTTAAGGCTAAGCTGGGCTTGCCTTTGAATGTATTTTCCCACGAGGTCATACTCAACATTCACCACTGCGTTCAGCTCTAACTGAGATAGGTTCGTTTTTGCTATGGTGGTTGGGATGAGCATCAACTCAATAACACTACGGTCTTGGTGGTCGCTTATTTTGTTGATGGTCAGGCTAACCCCATTGATACAGATGGAGCCTTTGTCAATGATGCAACCAGCTTCAGACGAGGGGATATCAATTCCCACCAACCAATACTCGTTGTGTTTTTCCAAGAGGCAAACGCTTGCAATTCCGTCAACATGGCCACTCACCATATGCCCGTCTAACCTGGAATTTAGGGACATGGCCCGCTCCATATTGACCTGGTCACCATTGGTCAGTTTTCCAAGCTGTGTACAGCGGAGGGTTTCGTGGCTAACGTCGAAGCTTAAGGTGCTATCCGTTAGTTCGCTAACAGTTAGGCAACAGCCGTTGATTGCAATGCTGTCTCCATGCTTGGCATCTGGGTAGTCATGATTTGCAATGATAAGTTTTGCGGAAACTTGCTCTGCATCCGAACTCATCTGCATCGATGCAATGGTGCCTGTGCATTCAATAAGTCCTGTAAACATAGTCTCTCACTTGTGTTGGAAGTTTGATGATTCCGGGTGGTTGATCGATTTTAAGATCGAATAAAACTCGTTTGGATCCGTAAAGTCTTTGTAAACTGAGGCGAATCGTACGTAGGCAACGAGGTCAAGCTTATAGAGGCCTTCCATAATCAACTCACCAAGTTGCCTGCTTGGGACGATTCTTTCACCGATTTCTTGAAGTTTTGCTTCAACCCGCCTAAGCATAAACTCAATTTCTTCAATCTTTATCTTGCGTTTTTGGCAGGCAATCTGGATGGACCGCAATGCTTTTTCTCGCTGGTAAGGCTGCACGTGACCATCTTTTTTCTTGATATAAATTTCTAAAACTTCTTCTTTTTCATAGGTGGTGAAACGGTTTTCGCAGTTTCGACAGATTCTTCTGCGCCGAACACTCCTACCGTCGTTGGTGAGCCGGCTTTCTAAAACTTTGGTCTCATCACATCCACAGCGAGTGCATTTCATGATGATAACCACTCTGGATAAAGAGGAAATGCGGAGGCAAGTTTCATGACTCTTGTTTTAATACCTTCTAGTTTTTCTTCCTGGCTCTGATCAATGGCTGAAAAAACCTCTTTAATCAGGCTTGCTATTTGCTTCATTTCCGATTCTTTCATACCTCTGCTAGTAACGGCAGGGGTTCCGATTCTTACTCCACTAGTCACGAAGGGGCTACGAGGCTCGTTTGGTACGGTGTTTTTGTTAAGCGTAATCTCAACTTTTTCCAAGCCTTCTTCCAGTTGCTTACCACTAATGTCTGTATCTGATAAATCGATTAAGACGAGGTGGTTGTCACTGCCGTTTGATACAAGCTTGAACCCAGAGCCTAAAAGTGACTCAGCTAAAGATTTGGTGTTACTAATCACTTGTTTCTGATAATTGACAAACTCTTCAGCCATTGCCTCTTTAAAGCAAACAGCTTTTGCTGCAATGACGTGCTCAAGAGGCCCACCCTGGGTGCCAGGGAACACGCCTTTATTGAGTGCTGCAGAAAGAGACTCATCATTCCATAAAATGATGCCTCCTCGCGGTCCTCTCAGGGTCTTATGGGTTGTGGACGTCACCACGTGCGCATGAGGGATTGGACTAGGATGACAATTTGCAGCAACCAAACCAGCAATATGTGCCATATCGACAAGTAGGTATGCTCCAACCTCATCAGCGATCTCACGAAACTTTTTGAAGTCGATTGTTCTAGCGTACGCACTTGCACCTGCGATTAGGACCTTTGGCTTTACCTCTTTTGCTTTTGCCAAAACCTGGTCCATATCGAGCATACCAGTTTCTGGGTTTAAGCCATAGAAATGAGACTCATACAGGCGTCCGGAAAAATTGACCTTTGAGCCATGGGTAAGGTGGCCACCATGAGATAAGTCCATCCCAAGGATGCGATCACCTTTTTCTGCCAAAGCTAAGAGCACAGCAGCGTTCGCTTGAGCTCCAGAGTGAGGCTGAACGTTTGCGAAGTTGGCGCTAAACAGCTTGCAAACTCGTTCTATAGCTAGGTTTTCGAGCTTGTCGACTTCACTGCAGCCTCCATAGTAGCGCTTTCCAGGGCGTCCTTCTGCATACTTATTGGTCATGATGTTACCCATGCAAGCAATAAGCTGGGGGGAAGCAAAGTTTTCTGAAGCGATTAACTCAATGCCTTCTGACTGACGTTTCAATTCAGCTTCAATTAACTCGTAAACTTCACCATCGTAAGAACTGAGGATTTCCCAGGGTTTAGTCAAAGCGCTGCTCCTTCTAGTTCGTCTTAAAATTCTTTTGTTCGATGCTTGTAACTTTGTCTAGTCGCGACCTGTGGCGATCGCCTCCAAATGGAGTTTCAACCCATATTTTAACAATATCTAAAGCTCGGTAATGATTAAGAGTCCGAGAACCTAGGCAGAGGCAGTTACTGTCATTGTGCTCCCGGCTCATGCGGCTGCTGTACTCATCCCAGACTGAGCATGCTCTCACGCTGGGATATTTGTTTGCAGTAATGCACATACCAATGCCGGTTCCACAAATAGCAATAGCGCCGTCAATTTTTTGATTGGAGACTGCCTCAGCAAGCTTAGCTGCATAATCAGGGTAATCAACTGACTCAGTGGAGTTGCAGTCAACTCCAAAGTCAATGACCTCAAGGCCCTGCTCGCTCAGAAATTCCAGGATCGTTTTCTTTAAATCTTTACCGGCATGATCAGAGGCGATACCAAGCTTTTTAAAAACCAATTTATCCTCCAGCCGATTGAGAAAAGGCCTTTTGGGCTCTTAAGGAAGGGGTGTGGGGCTAAACTTCTTCAACTTTTTTGACGAAGTTTACCGCATCGTCCACAGTACGAATGTTCTCAGCTTCTTCGTCAGGAATATCAATTCCAAAAGCTTCTTCCATAGCCATAACTAACTCAACAATGTCCAAGGAATCAGCTCCGAGGTCTTCTATGAATTTAGCCTTTGCAACTACAGAGCTTTCTTCTACACCTAGTTGATTGACTATTATTTGTTTCACCTTATCTTCTACTGATTCGGACATTATCTTTTCTCCACAAAACAATGATGCCAGTGCAAAAGGCATGGCAGCTTATAAAAATATCTATACCAACGTTGCCTGTTATAAATGCTATACAATCTGCATAGCATTCCTACAATCACAAAAACCCATCCTTTTTGCGTCGTTTTCCTTTAATAGGCAATAAAAACGCATACGCAATAAGACACGTCATGCTAAAAGCCTTTTTTACAAAAGTCAAGATAGGGAGTATGATGGCCGGAATTACCTAGGGAGGCTCTTTAGGACTCTACCGTTTGCCCGTCTGCAGCTAAATTCTGAAGTTCAAAAGAACTTTTTAGGGCTTCTTCCGCTGAACTTAGGATTTCAGTGACTTGTTCTTTGCTAAAACTAGCTTTCTCAGCAGTCCCTTGGACCTCCAAAAACTTACCGCTATGAGTCATGACGACATTCATATCGGTATCAGCGTTACTATCCTCTTTATAGTCGAGGTCAACATAAACTTCGTCTTTAATGAGGCCAACAGAAACGGCTCCAACTCCATCAATAAGTGGGTTCTTTTTCAGTTTGCCGCTTCTAATAAGTTTATCGACAGCAATCTTTAAAGCTACGTAAGCACCAGTTATTGCTGCTGTTCTTGTTCCGCCGTCTGCTTGCAAAACGTCGCAGTCAACCATGAAGGTCATATCTGGACACTTGTTGAAATCCATGACGCCTCTTAGGCTTCTGCCAATTAAGCGTTGAATTTCTTGGGTGCGCCCACCGATATGGTTCCGCTCCCGTTTCGTCCTTGAGTGGGTTGCACTCGGTAGCATGGAGTACTCAGCGGTAAGCCAACCCTGAGGAGGCCTGACATTGCGCATCCAATTAGGAACGGAGTCTTCAACGTTTACGGTACAAAGTACCCTAGTTTCCCCCGTTTCAATCAGTACACTTCCATTAGGATTTTTCGTGAAGTTAGGAGTAATTCTAATTGGTCTTAATTGGCTGGTAGCGCGCCCATCATGTCTCATAATCTATTCCCAGGGTACCGTGTAAGTGATTCTAATCCATAAGTTTCCGGCCAATGACCTTACCTCATGGTTGAAAATCTGTCTAGAACTCCTATTTTATCAGAGTTCTCCAAACATCTTCCTTAAAACCTACCGCAGTTTGCTGAGCGTTTATACAAAGAAATGGGCGCTTGACCAACATGCCGTTCTCTTGGAGAAGCTCTAGGGCCTCACTTTCCTCCATGTCCGCGAGCTTCTTAGATAAACCCATTTCTCGGTATAACTGACCAGAGGTATTGAAAAGCTTCTTGAGCTGTCCATCATTTTGCTCCAAGGCTAATTTTAGCTCTTTTTTTGAAGGGGGCTTAAGCTCGATGGCATACAACTCATACTCGAAGCTTTCACCATCTAAAAACTTAATCGCTTTCTTACATGTCTGACAATTTTTGTAAGCGTATAGCTTAGACTTTTTCAATTTGGAACCTTTATTTTCTACGCAAATTTTACAGAATCTGTAGGCTGTTCGGGAATTTCGCAAAAGATTTTTTCTGGATACCTACCGGTAAAACAGGCATAACAGTAACCTTCTGACCCAGCTGGCTGCAGAGCTTCCTTGAGGCCATCGACACTTAAGTATGCCATGGTATCTGCCCCCAGCATTGAGCATATTTCTTTTAGGGTTTTTTGAGCTGCTAAGAGTTTTTTCCGGTCAGGAGTGGAGACCCCATAATAACAGGAGTGTGTTATGGGGGGAGATCCAACGCGGAAATGTATTTCGCTTGCTCCCGCGTTTCTGAGCATTTGGACAATCTTTACACAGGTGGTTCCCCGCACGACAGAATCATCAATAACGACAATCCGCTTACCTTTTAGGACTGACTTGACTGGGTTGAGCTTAAGTTTTACCCCAAAATCTCGTTTCGATTGGTAAGGATCTATGAAAGTCCTTCCCACGTAATGGTTTCGTACCAAGCCAAGTTCGAGTGGGATGCCAGAACTTTGGGAGTATCCTATAGCCATTGGCACTCCTGAATCAGGAACGGCTAGAACCAAATCAGCTTCCACCGGAGACTCTTTGGCAAGAACTTCTCCCATTCTTTTGCGCAGCTCATAAATGGATTCGTTTGCTATGCGGCTATCTGGCCTGGAAAAATAAATGGGCTCGAAAGCGCAGGCAGCTTTTCTTTCAGGCTTGGGTATGGGGAAAAAGGATTCAATCCCTGAACGAGACAAGCGCACCACTTCACCAGGCTCCACCTCTCGTACAAACTCTGCTCCGACTAAGTCTAGGGCGCAGGTTTCGCTTGCAAGCATCCAGGCTGAGTCTTTCTTACCTAAAACTAAGGGACGAAACCCGTAGGGGTCTCTAATTCCGTAAAGCCTATCTTTAGCAATGATGGTGAGGGCATAAGCACCTCTCACCTGCTCCATCACCTGGGAAATTCGTTCCCTCAAACGGGACTTACGACTTTTCGCTAACAGATGAATAAACACTTCCGAATCGGTGGTGGTCGTAAAGATGCTCCCGCTTTCTTCTAAAGATTTTCTCAGGATTGATGCATTAGTGAGGTTACCATTATGGGCAATAGCTACGGGGCCATGGTGAGGGGTGCGAAAGATAAATGGCTGGATGTTTTGTACTAGTTGACCGCCTTGGGTCGAGTACCGTACGTGCCCAATCCCAAGATCGCCTTTTAGTTTTTGAAGGGCTTCTTCCTGGACACTATCAGAAACGGTGCCTAAAGCTTTATGATCTCTGGGCTCTAAGTAGGTCTCTTTGTCTTCAAAGGTCGTGATGCCAAAGGCCTCTTGGCCTCGATGCTGAAGAGCATAGAGACCCAGGTACAATGCCTGAGCTGCATCATTGCTACCAATGATTCCTACGACTCCACATTCTTCGTTCCATGTCTCTTCATCTAGCATGAGATCTTCCCTAAGTTCATGAATTGGTTGTGACGAGCTAGCCTTTTTTTGTAAGACTCTTAAAAGGACTGCTGCTTATAAAGTGACTGTAGTTCTTTTTTGTCCAAGCAAGTGTCCGCAATCAAAATACTCTCTTCTTTTGAAATGGCACCTATTTTTTCAAGTTTGCAGTAGTTTGAGTTTAAAGAAGCAAGCTCATCCTCTGTCAGCTCTGTCTTACAAACGAGCAGATAGCTGGCTGCTTCCTCACAAAAATCTGCTATGGTAAGTGGAGCGTCCCATCGCAAGCCAAAATCAGAGTGAAGGGCCATTTTCAAGCTCGTCGCAAAAGCACCTCCACTGCCTAGGTCACGTGCAGCAATGAGCAAACCTTTGGATATTAGCTTGTGGATTATCGAACGGGATGCTTCTTCGCAATCCCATGAAATTGGTGTGAGCTCACCATTTCGGGTTGGGACCTTAAGAATTTTTGAGATTGTGGATGCTGAAAAGTTTCCTGACTTATTTGCTGGCCCTAAAAGGTACAGCTTACCTTCTCGGTTGGGTAAAGCAGGGATGGCGTTTCTAACATCTTCGATCTTTCCAACCATTCCGATCATTGGCGTTGGAGCAATGCTGGCGCCATCGGTCTCATTGTAGAGGCTAACATTACCGCTTACGACTGGGATATTAAGCTGCTCACAAGCTGCCTTGATACCGTCTACACCTTGAGAAAAGCTTTCCATAACCTCTGGGTCACAAGGATTTCCGTAATTCAAGCAATCTGTTATGGCTAAGGGCTTCGAGCCGGTTGCAATAATCGAGCGTGCAGCTTTCATCACACTGTGAGAGGCTCCAAGCATAGGGTCTACTTGGCAATAAGTCTCAAGGCAGGCAGTGCTCGCTGCGATTCCTAAGTAGGGAGGCAAGTCTGTAATCTCACCTAAGTCATGGTTTTGAGGGTCTATCCATAACACTGCAGCGCCTTGCTCAGAGGGGCCAAGGATGGTTTTATTGCCAATATGATGATCATACTGACTGTAAACCCATGAGCTATCATGCATTTGAGCAACGGTGAGCCTCACCAGGCTCTCTTGGGTGTGCTTGGAAAATTCCTCAGCTAGACTGGCTGAAATATGATCCTTGCTGGTCTTGTTGCTTGTTGTAAGCTGTTGCCGAGGTCGGTCATAACAGGGAGCGCTAGCAGCTAGTAGACTAACGGGGACGTCTAAATCCCTAATACCTTTGTAAATGGCTTCAACCCTTCCAGTGTTGGTAACCTTGCCAATGATGGCGTGTGAAAGCTGCCATTTGTCAAAAATACGCTTCAATTGCGGCCATTTATGCTCTTCCACCACCATTGCCATTCGCTCCTGAGACTCTGAAAGCAATAGCTCGTAGGCACTCATGCTCGTGGTTCTAACAGGAACTTTTTCTAGGTCAATCAGCAGGCCGCTATTACCTCTGTCTGCCATTTCAAATAGGGATGAAGTTAAGCCTGCAGCCCCCATGTCTTGTATGCCAACGACGAGGTTTTCTCGTAAAGCTTCTAAGGTTGCTTCCAACAGAAGCTTTTCACAGAAGGGGTCTCCCACCTGGATTGCTGATCGCTCAGCAGCATCGCCTGAGTCGAAGCTATCTGATGCCATGGTAGCCCCATGAATACCATCTCTACCCGTGGCAGATCCTAGATAAACAACAAGATTGCCTTCGCCTGATGCATGCCCTTTGAAAATGGCATCTTCGTGGATCACCCCTACCGTCATAGCATTGACGAGGATATTGCCATTATATGAGCTGTCAAAAGTAACACTACCACCAACGGTCGGAACTCCAATGCAGTTGCCGTAATCTCCGATTCCCTTTACGACTCCGGTCGCTAGCCAAGGGGTTTTCTTATGGCTTTTTTCCCCAAATCGCAGGGAGTTCAAGTTCGCAATGGGGCGAGCTCCCATGCAAAAAACGTCACGTAAAATGCCACCCACTCCGGTGGCTGCGCCTTGGTATGGATCGATGAAGCTTGGATGGTTGTGACTTTCCATTTTGAAAGCGACACAAAGTTGATTCCATACCCTCACGACTCCGGCGTTTTCTCCGGGGCCTACCACAACATCTTCTCCCTTGCTGGGCAGGCGTCTTAAATGTACTCGCGAGGACTTATAGCTGCAGTGCTCACTCCACATAGCAGAGAAGACACCTAACTCAGCCAGGCTTGGATTCCTTCCTAGTATTTCGATAATTTTTGAAAACTCAGCTTCGGAAAGTTTGTGCTGTTCAAGCATTCTTTGGGTGTAGTGCTCGTCTCCAGAAGGGTTAAAGTTCTCAGCATGTTTTAAATTTTGTGATAAATGAGGAAATTGCGAACCAGTCATAGAAACATCCTTGGTAAAGATGGTGTTTGAATTGGGGCCTGTGAATTTTCTTTCAAAATCCGAAGGAAGCTGCCTAAAGGAAATTTGCTAAAAAAGCCTCAAAAACCCTGATTCCATCTGCTCCTTTGAGAAGCGGGTCGCAGGCGCGTTCTGGGTGTGGCATTAGGCCGAGGACTTTTCCATTTTCCGAGCAAATTCCAGCAATGTCGTCAACAGAGCCATTTGGGTTGTCGCAATACTTAAAAACAATCTGCCCTTGATCTCGTATCTGCCGCAGCCCTACATCATCTATGTAGTAGCGGCCTTCACCATGGGCTATGGGTAGGCTCAAGGTTGACTCTTTGCCCAATAATGACTGATAAATATTTGAGCCATCAGAGCTAACTCTAAGGTCTACAGGTTTACATACAAAGCGCTTGCTTAGGTTTGGAAGCAAGATTCCAGGTAACAGCTTTGATTCGGTTAAAATCTGAAAACCATTGCAGATCCCGAGTATTGGACCGCCTTTGTTTGCAAATTCTCTAACTGCTTCCATGCATGGAGACACACTAGCCAAGTGTCCACCTCGCAGGTAATCACCGAACGAAAAACCTCCTGGAATGATAAGTGCTTGGAGGTTTGAAAAGGATCGTTCATGGTGCCAGATTGGGGTGATGTCGATGTTGAAGTACTTTTTAAAAACCCACTCGCAATCTGGTTCGCAGTTAGAGCCAGGGAAAGTAAGTATGCCGATTTTAGCTTTGGGCAGGGAAGCGTGAGTGGTCATGATTCCACCCTATGAACTTCATAAGTTTCTGCAACAGGGTTGCTAAGATGGGCGGAGGCTATGACGCGTGCTTCTTTTTCAGCTTCAGCAAGATCCGAATGCTCCAATGAAATCACATAGCGTTTTGACACCTCAACCTTTTCTAAGTTGGAGAACCCTATGCGCTGAAGTGTTTCCGTGATCGTACGACCTTCGGGGTCTAAGACTTCTTTTTTCGGCTGGACAATAATTTCAAAATCCATGATTCATCCTAAGTCATGAAAAAAGGTTTATATGCGTTAAGACTCTTCATCTGAGGCTAAGGTAGCAGCAATGTACTCACGATTTAGGCGGGCTATGTTGCTCACACTAATCTCTTTAGGACAGACTGCTTCACACTCAAAAGTATTGGTGCAGTTACCAAAACCTTCGCTGTCCATTTGTGATACCATCTTAATGACCCGCCTTCCTTTTTCTACCTGGCCTTGAGGTAGAAGGCTCAATTGAGAAACTTTTGCACCCACGAATAGCATAGCTGAAGAGTTTTTGCACGCTGCAACACAGGCACCGCAGCCAATGCAAGTTGCTGCATCCATAGCAAGGTCAGCAATTGGTTTGGGCACAGGGGTAGCATTAGCGTCGGGGACTCCTCCCGTCGACACTGAAACGTACCCTCCAGCTTGAATGACTCTATCAAACGCGCTGCGATCGGTTACCAGGTCTTTTACAATAGGAAAAGCGGTAGCTCGCCAAGGTTCGATGTAAATATCATCCCCATCTTTAAATGACTGCATGTGAAGCTGGCAGGTAGTGGTACCTCCCTGGGGGCCATGTGCTACGCCGTTGATGACCATTGAACAGGTTCCACAGATTCCCTCTCTGCAGTCATGGTCAAAGGCTACTGGCTCTTTGTCTTCGGAAATCAACTTTTCATTTAAGATATCAAGCATTTCCAAAAAGGACATGTCAGGGCTAACTTGGTCGAGTTGATAGCTTTCAAATTTACCTTCGGAGTTGCTATCTTTTTGTCTCCAAATGTGTAGGGCTAGTTTCACTTGTAACTCCTGGTAGCGAGCTTAACGTTTTCGAAAATTAATTGTTCCTCATGGCGTTTTGGGTCGGATGACTCTCCCTGATACTCCCAAACTGCAGCATGAGCATAGTCTTCATCATTACGTTTTGCTTCCCCCTCTTCCGTTTGGTGCTCTTCTCTGAAATGACCACCACAGGATTCTTCTCTCACGAGGGCGTCCCGGCACATGAGTTCACCAAACTCTAAAAAGTCTGCGACTCTTCCAGCTCTTTCCAGCTGTTGGTTAAACTGTTCTCCGGAACCTGTTACCTTTACGTTTTGCCAAAATTCTTCTCGAAGCTCAGGGATTTTTTTGAGAGCTTCTTCGAGGCCAGCTTTGTTTCTAGCCATACCACATTTGTCCCACATAATGTGTCCTAGCTCTTTGTGAAACTGTGCCGGGCTTTTTTTACCGTTAATATTCAAAAGCTTAGTTACACGCTCTTTTACTTTGTTTTCTGTCTCTTCAAAGGCTTTGTGCTCTGGATTTACCTCTCCAGCCTTAATCGAAGCCAGGTAATTTGCAATGGTATATGGCAAGACAAAGTACCCGTCTGCAAGCCCCTGCATCAAAGCACTGGCACCTAGTCGGTTGGCTCCATGATCTGAAAAATTAGCCTCTCCGATAACGTGTAGGCCAGGGATGTTGCTTTGGAGGTTGTAATCGACCCATAGCCCTCCCATCGTATAGTGCACAGCTGGGTATATCCTCATGGGCACTTCGTATGGGTTTTCATCAGTGATTTTGTGATACATGTGGAATAAATTTCCGTAACGTTCAGAAACGGCTTTCTTGCCCAATCTCTTGATCGCATCGGCAAAATCTAAGTAGACACCTAAACCAGTTTCACCGACCCCCCTGCCGTCGTCACAAGCTTCTTTTGCACTTCTGGAAGCGATGTCTCTCGGTGCTAGGTTACCAAAGCTAGGGTACTTGCGCTCAAGGTAGTAGTCCCGCTCTGAGTCGGGAATTTCACCTGGTCTACGTTTGTCCCCTTTTTTGAGAGGGACCCATACCCTCCCATCATTTCTGAGAGACTCTGACATTAAGGTAAGCTTTGATTGGTGATCACCACTTACTGGAATACAAGTCGGGTGAATCTGTGTATAGCACGGATTAGCAAACCCCGCTCCACGCTTATATGCCCGGTACGTAGCCGTCACGTTGCATCCGGTTGCGTTCGTGGAGAGGAAGAAAGTATTGCCATAGCCCCCTGTTCCTAGCACAACTGCATCCGCATAGTGCCGGGTAATTTTTCCGGTGACCATATTCCTTACGATAATGCCTTTTGCGGCACCATCTATAAGAACCAAGTCAAGCATCTCGGATCTCGTATGCATCTTGACGGTGCCAAGGCCTATCTGCCTCGAAAGTGCAGAGTAAGCTCCTAACAGAAGCTGCTGTCCAGTTTGTCCCCTAGCGTAGAAGGTTCTGGAAACCTGGGCTCCACCAAAAGAACGGTTATCTAATAATCCGCCGTAATCTCGGGCAAATGGGACACCTTGAGCAACAGCTTGGTCAATGATGTTTCCTGAAACCTCAGCCAGTCTATAGACATTTGCTTCACGTGAGCGAAAGTCACCACCTTTGATGGTGTCGTAAAAGAGTCTGAAGACACTATCCCCGTCGCTTGGGTAGTTTTTGGAGGCGTTAATGCCACCCTGGGCTGCAATGCTGTGAGCCCTACGAGGGCTATCCTGGTAGCAAAAACACTCGACTTGGTAGCCAAGTTCTGCTAGGGATGCTGCGCCAGCGGCTCCAGCTAGGCCACTACCAACAACGATAACTTTGTATTTGCGTTTGTTTGCTGGAGAAACAAGCTTCATTTCAAATTTGTGACGGGTCCACTTTTGTTCTAAGGGTCCCGTTGGAATGTTAGCGTCAAGCTTCATGGTCACTTCCTTTATGAACACCTTGTTATTTTATAAAACCAAGCAAAATTGATAGCGGTATAGAAAGATAGCCTATCGCCAATAGTGTGCTAAGAGCTGGACCTATGGAGCGAATGAGGCCGTTATACTTCTTATGGTTGATTCCAAGAGTTTGGAAGAGGCTACTGACTCCGTGACTCAAGTGAACCATGAGCAGTATGACGCAGATGCAATATCCGATCGCTAAGACAGGATTTGAAAAGCTAAGCATGAGCATTTTGTATACATCATAATCACCCAGACTTTGAAACGCAGGATGGGTAAACCTGAACGTAAGGTGCGCGAGGTGGTAGGCAATAAAAGCTAACACCACAAGGCCCGTCAAGCCCATGTAGCGTGAGGCAAAGCTGGCCTTAACGCTTTGTTTTACCTTGTACTTTACTGGCTTTGCCTTGCTGTTCATCCGTGTGAGTTTAACTCCTGAAAAAATGTGAAGAACCGCCATCACTATAAGTCCTATACGCAGCAGCCAGAGAATTGGTAAGTAGTCCCTCAAAGTTTTTGCATACAAATTTATTGCTTCTTCACCTGCAAATACAAGTAAGTTGCCGGAAAGATGGGCCAAAAGAAACCCCACCAGAAGCAATCCTGTGACAGACATGATCACCTTACAACCAATAGATGAATTAAGCGGTCGGCTTACCCAGCTCATTGTTATCCTTAACGTTTGAATGATTGAAGTAGATTAGTTTACCTGCCCTATCTTACCTTAAAGATAATAATGTCATATCCTAGTGGGCATCAAATTCCAATCTTAAAAAAGTCTAAGGGCGGTTAAACTTTCTCTACTTTAGGAATAGCATAGCGTGAAGGTCGGGGGGTCAAATGTTGACGTTGTGAATGGTTTTTGTTCTCAGGTAGTGAGGGTCAGAGTCACCCATTCAAGAAAGCGAGCTTTGCCCATACCAGGAGTGCTAAATCAAATAGCCACTTGCATAGAAATATTGACAGCCTGATGAGTTAAGGGATCTGAGGTATATGGTTGGCTGACCATATACGACAATGAAAAGCTTTGGTTGACGAGGGCTATGCCTCCCCCAATTAGCCTGCGACCACTGCCAGATAAATCTTGGCCCGTTGCGAGTAGTAATCTAAGTAAGTCTTGTATTCTAATGGCAGCTGAGCCGGTTAACAGTTGCTCAGGCTTCTCTACTTTATCTTGGCTCAGCTCAAGAGCATCAATCTCTATTGATAGCGCCTTTTTCTCATGGAACACCCTCTCCCTTTGCAGGTAGTCGAGGTGCAAGGTTACGTTGCCTCCGAGAAGTGTGTAAGCCAGGCCAGCACGTAATGTCTTTGGAGCAAGATCCTTAACTTTTTTATTCGTAAGGTTTTCCCCTGAAACTCCAAACCTTAAGCTTTCGGTTAGTAAACCCGCCACCCCGAAGCCAACGGTTGCACTTTTCACAAAGCTTTTCTTGTTTTGAACATTGAAGGTGCCGTCTGTTGGTAAATAGCCTTCGATGTATTGCCCACTAATGCCTAGAGAGAGTTTGTTAAATGATTGAGCCACTCCGCCAGCCACTCGAAATTTTATTGGGGTATCGTAAAAGGAGTTGAACTGGTCATTGTTTGCAGCCAGTGCGTCCAGCCCTTTATAGTCGCTTTGAGATGAGGTGTAGACGACTCCGGCTGCGACATTTGAGGTTTTGCCATCTACCGCGCCAGCTTGGTAAAACTCCCTACCAACCGATGGCCAATGGTAACCAGCAGAAACAGAGTATTGTTTTTCCAAGGCTAGCATAGCAGGGTTGCTGCGGACTGAGCCCAGGCCTGACGTGGCAGCTGTGCCACCATTGGCAAAACCGAGAGCGTGCCCTCCGATGCTTTCATACTCATCTGGTATCCTTTGCGCTTGCGGTTTGGCTGAGGCGACAAAAGGCACCATTTGTAGAATAGCAACATTAACTGTAATGATCTTAATGTATGAAAGGCATCTCATGGCTGCATCCAGTGCTTGTTAAGTCAAAGATACGTATGGTCTCGGAAAAGTTAGATTAGCGCTTCGCTCCAGCTGGCACCTTTGCCTGCTTTGACGCTCTATCACCTTGTGGCTTGGTTAAGCGAGTGACATGTTCCTTAAGGACCTTCAACTGAGCGCTACTTATGTCTATTGTAACAAACTCATCAGCGACACTTCTAATCCTACCAATGATACCGCCACTTGTGACAATCTCATCGCCGGCTTTCAAGTTCTTTAGAAGCTCAGCCTGCTCCTTTGCCTTCTTCGCTTGAGGACGAATCATAACGAAATACATCATGACGAAGATCAATAGTAGAGGGAACATGTTCTCAATCATGCTCATGAAAGCAGGTGGTTGTTGTGCTGCAGCAGATTCGCTGGATTGTGCTAATGCGCTTCCTATAAAACTCATAAATTCTCCTTGTTTATCCAATTGCCGTGAAGCAATGGTAGTGTATCAAGCGATGTCTAAGTAATTCGTCTGCTCGCCGGGGTTGTTACCTGCGCAGATCATATAGAGTGAATCGCGGGTTAAAGACTCCTGAGAGTTATAGCTTATATCTGTTCCTGCATTAAAGAGTCTTTTAGAGTATCCGATGGATCCTTGAAATCCTAACACAAGCATAGGCTGGAACTTACCCACTTTTCACCATTGGGAGCTAGTATATGATTTCCTTGTCTAAAAATTCTAAAGCTTCAATATTTTTGATCTTTCTAATCTCTTCGTCTCTTGGGTTCCTTGCGTCCTGCGGTAGTGACGATGATGATGATGACACAGCGACAGCCACAGTCTTGGCTTTTAGCGATGTTTCTTCGATTATCGAAACAAGCTGCGGCACAAGCTCATGCCATGGGTCGGGTGCACCCTACACCAACTATGTGGGTAGTGAATCTCTGGTCAACTCTAATGCTGCGACGATTAAAACCCGTATCGAAGCAACTGACAGTACCGTGATGCCTCCTACGACAGCTTCTGCGGACCAAGCACTTAGTGCAGCAGATAAAACAACTCTCCTTAATTACTTAAACCAACAGTAGGCCCGCCAAGCTGATAATAGACTTGCGTGACTTTTGAGGCGAAGTCTTTTTATCGTCCTTGTGAAATTTTCTGAAAAAAAAGTTTGACACCAGGGGTGTTATCCCGTAAAAACCACCCTCGTCGCTACAACGACACAAGTTACTGAAAGCTCTTTGAAAACTGAATAGCACTAAGAAGAATTAAGAAAAACCCTGTCAAAAACGGAGAGTTGAATAAGGTCGTGAGGCCTTAGCAACATAAAGTCTTTGACATTCTTAAAGTAAATTAAGTCGCTTAGCAAAAGTCATCTCGACCGAAGCGGAGAGATCTCTCAGGAGACCCTTCGACTAGGCTCAGGGTGACTAATCGACAAGCGATTAGTCAGTTTTAAACGTTAGAGTTTGATCCTGGCTCAGAACGAACGCTGGCGGCGTGCTTAACACATGCAAGTCGAACGAGAAAGTTCCTTCGGGGACGATTAGAGTGGCGCACGGGTGAGTAACACATAGGAACGTACCGATTAGTGGGGAATAACCACGGGAAACTGTGGCTAATACCGCATAATATCGAAAGATTAAAGGGGGCCTCTGCATATGCTCTCGCTAATTG
>JABSRF010000090.1 GCA_013215275.1 Oligoflexales bacterium
TTGATCTTGGCCATGACAATCCTCCTTCATGAACTATTTTAACTGAAGATTGTCTAGTTCCGTCTGGGCCATTACACAGCTAAGTAAGTGGAAAATGTCTGCTAAGGATCTTCTTGCCACTCCATATTTTGAAAAGCATAGGTCTTTAGCAACCCAGATTTTTATTAGTGATATTAGTGTTGGTGGCATATGCTTAAAGACTTATTTCCCCTCCATCTCATCGAAACTTAGTGAAGACTTAGTAGATGAAAAAGCAAAAATTACGTTCCCTCTTAGGACACAAATGGAAGTGGGGCTGAACATAAGGTGGATCAAGAGAATCAACGAGCATATCAAAGTTACGAGCACTCGCAACAATATCAAAACGTTTTATCTGATTGGCTGTCAATTCACCGAAGCCCCAGAGGAACTCATGAGCGAAATAAAAAGGTTTATCAAACTGATTCAGGAAGCCGGACTTGTTTAAAAAAATGCCAAAAAACCGTTTGCTATGCTCCAAGTCTAACCGTCACCAAGGGAGTAAAACAAGCTCAGGACAGCGGGTAAATTCAAGCCATGCCAAGCAATCTGAATTGTAAGATTGCTCTACCTATGGTTGCTATGACCAATTCAAACCCGATTTTGTCTGGCTATATAAGGGGCTGATCTGCATTTTAATGCGGAAAATATTGATTTAGATTTTTTCGAAGTTTGTTAAAATTTCTTAGGATTTTATTTATATAGTCCTATTTTACATTTCATCAGACAAGTAAGATTGGTATTACTCAAGCTTTTAAATAAAATAACAGTCAAAAAAATCTTTTGCTTTTAAGGTATTGTCTTTTAAAATCTCTAATTGAAAACAGTTCCATTTCATAACAGCCCTTCCCGACACATGTAAGGGTAACGATTCACAGGGGGAAAACCGTGAACAAAGCTGAACTAATTGAAGTACTTGCAGAAAAAATCGAATCAACCAAAACTGATGCCGCTGGTTTTGTTGATGCTATGATCGAAACAATCCATGAAAACCTTCATGAAGGTGTAAAAATCTCGGGCCTAGGTACCTTTTCAGCTGCGAAGCGTAAGGCTCGCATAGCAAGAAATCCTCAAACTGGTGAGGAAATCAAGGTACCCGCAAAATGGGCTCCTGTATTTAAACCAAGCAGCGGATTGAAGGAAGCAGCGACAAAACGTCGGCGATAGTAGTTCAAACAAGGGATAGGTTTAAAACAAGGAAATGCTACTGTTTAACCGTTCTTGATAACAATGGTGGTTCCTTTACCTTCGCCACTGTGTTTCACAGTGGACGCCCTATTCTTCTTCATAATCGTTCTCCTCTAATAAACTCATTGCAACAAATTCTAAAGCAGAAAATGTTCCGAAAAAATTAATTTAGTTGGTGCTTTGACTCAATCCATTTAAGTCATTTTTTATGGTCGGATGTGACGGGGTACATCTGAATATTTATTGTAACCCCAACTTCATCTTGGGAATTTTTGCTTTTATTAAAAATCCACATACTTAGTTCTTCACGCATTTTTTTAATCTTGTCTTTAAGGTCGGGGATCTCTGAAAGGGGTATAGAAGCAGTAATGCTTGCAAATTCCCTCATTGCAACCTTTAGATCAAGGGCTTCCCTGCTTTCCTCGAGTAAGCCTTTATGAGCTTTTTTGATGTCACCGCTAATGCTCTCATCAGGACTCGAAATGTTCAAGGATCTGTTTTGATATTGGCCATTTTCACATGAAATAAAGCCATTATTAAGCATGAAAAACAATGCGGACTGAATTTCTAGGAGGCTTGCATTAATCCGAATGCGCCTCATTATCCAGACTGGGTCTGGCGAAAATTTCTCTTTGTAGATGTTAATGAGAATACTAATAATCGTGCACATTCTATTGGTAAGGAAATATGAAGCTTTGTCTTCGATCACCCTAACATCATTCTTGTTTACTAAACGACTTAAATGCTCAAGTTTTTTAACCTTTTCAACGTCAGTTTTGCAGTGACTCACCTCAACGAGCAAGTTGAAATAGTCCCTTTCTTCTTCAGGAAAGGCTAAAACCTCAAGGATCTTTTCCATCCCCTGCTTACCAAGCTTTTTAGTACCATTGATCACATCGGTCATATGGTTGGGAGATGAAAAACCTAAATCTTTACTAAACTTACGCATGCTATAGTTGGGGTTTTTCGACTTTCTCTGCTTAAAAACAAAGTTCAGAAAATCACGATAATTATCAAAGTCGTAAATACTGTGTTCCAATGTCCTCTAACTCCTTTGTCGGCTAATCCTAAAGAGGCCAATCGTCAGAATTTACTTATAATTGATTGATTTTTTAAAAGTTGGCAAAATTTAAGATAGCTTAAGGAGAATCTAGGTAAATTGGCCTACTACGCAGGGGCGCTAACCTGGGAATAGTGTTTTAAGTCCAGTCTAGCACAACCTTAGCGGCTTCCCCTTTATTGAGAAGAGAAAAACCTTGCTCGAAGTCATCAACTTTAAACCGGTGAGTGATCACTTTTGAAATGTCTAGCCCACTTTGAAGCATGGAAGCCATCTTGTACCAGGTTTCATACATCTCCCTGCCATATATTCCTTTTAAAATCAAACCTTTAAAAGCAATACTACTCCAGTCAATTGCGACCTCACCTGGAAATATCCCCAATAGCGCTATTCGAGAGCCATGATTGAGGGCGTCGATCATGGACTTAAACGCTGTGGCATTTCCCGACATTTCCATGCCTACATCAAAACCCTCATCCATTCCCAATTCAGTCATTGTCTTTGCGAGGGACTGCTTTAAAGGGTTGACGGTACAGCTCGCTCCCATACTTTTTGCAATTTCTAAGCGCTTGTCATTCACATCTGTGATCACCACATGCCGTGCTCCCACATGCCTTGCCACAGCAACTGCCATAAGGCCAATGGGTCCGGCTCCGGTAATGAGAACATCTTCGCCTACAAGGTCGAAGGACAAAGCTGTATGGACTGCATTCCCGTAGGGGTCAAAAATCGATGCAATATCATCAGGTATGGAGGGAGCAATCTTGAAAACGTTCCCTGCTGGCAAAGCAAGATACTCAGCAAAAGCCCCCTGCCGGTTGACTCCGACTCCAAGGGTATTGCGGCAAAGATGCCTTTTACCAGCTCGACAGTTACGACAATGGCCACAGGTGATGTGCCCCTCACCAGAGACACGATCCCCTTCTTTCAGACCTTTCACAGTAGAGCCAAGCTCAACAACATGGCCAACAAATTCATGACCAACAACTAAGGGGGTGGGAACCGTTTTTGCGGACCATTCATCCCAGTTATAAATATGTAAGTCAGTTCCGCAGATTGCAGTCTTGGTAATCTTTATGAGGACTTCGTCGGGGCCTATCGTGGGCTTTTCAACCTGGCCCATCCACAGTCCAGGCTTTGGTTCTTTCTTAATTAAGGCTTTCATGCTCTTCTTCCTTCAACTCATTTAATGATTGCAAGTGCTTTACCTACTTTGGCAAACGCCGCTACTGCTGCTTCCAATTCCTTTCTGGTATGAGCTGATGACATTTGGGTCCTTATTCTTGCTTGTCCTTTTGGAACCACAGGATAGGAAAAGCCAATGACATAGACCCCCTCTTGCAACAATTCGTCTGCAAATTTTGCGGCCAAAGCAGCATCACCAATCATGACTGGAATAATGGCATGCTCACCGTCAACTAACTTAAATCCAAGCTTAGTAAGCTCGCTTCTGAAATATCGACTGTTGTCACTTAATTGCTCTCTAGGCTGAGGGCTTGCCTCTAGAAGGTCGAGAACTTTGATTGAGCTTGCAGCGATGACCGGAGCAAGAGTATTGGAGAAAAGATAAGGTCTTGATCTTTGTCTTAACCAAGCGACAATCTCTTTTCTACCAGATGTATATCCTCCAGAAGCACCACCCAGTGCCTTTCCTAAAGTTCCTGTGATAATATCCACACGACCCATAACTTTATTGTATTCATGAGTTCCCCTTCCATTCTCGCCTACAAAACCGACGGCATGGGAGTCATCCACCATTAGTAGAGCTTGGTACTTATCTGCAAGATCGGCAATTTCTTTCAAATTTGCAATAATGCCATCCATAGAAAAAACACCGTCAGTGCAAATCAGTTTATACCGACAATCAGAGCCTTCTTTTAGTTTTGCCTCTAGATCTTGCATATTGTTGTTTTGGTACCTAAACCGTTTTGCTTTGCATAGACGAACTCCATCGATGATGCTTGCATGATTTAAAGAATCACTGATTATTGCATCTTCAGGGCCTAGCAAAGTCTCAAAAAGTCCTGCATTTGCATCGAAGCATGAGCTATAAAGAATGGTATCCTCGGTTTGTAAAAATTTAGATAACCGTGTTTCTAAATTTTTGTGAATGTCCAAGGTGCCACAAATAAACCTTACCGATGACATTCCAAACCCATAGTGGTCAATCGCTTCTTTCGCAGCTTCTTTAACCTCAGGGTGGTTGCACAACCCGAGATAGTTGTTTGCACACAGATTTAAGACTGATTTTCCACCTGTTTCGATTTTTGCTTGCTGTGGGGAAATGATGACTCGTTCATCTTTGAATAAGCCTTCTGATTTCAATTCTTCAGTTTGGCTTGCTAGGGATTCTAAAAATGCTTCTCTCATAATAATTCCTATTCAGCTATCGTTTGGGTCCTAGCCTCAAACTTGTCTATAAATAGCTTTCTTCCCATATCGAAAGCGCTTTTAGTTGCGATCCAAAGGCGAATTCCTCGGCAATACCTAAGGAAGTAAACTCCAAACAGGCCTCTGACGATAGGTTAACTAAACCTATCAGAGTCAAAACCTTTTTAAAAAAGGAGGGTGAAATCCACCTTAGCAACTCGGGAAGAAAACCCTAGGCTCTCCTCTTTTGTTAATCTGGCAATATCTCACCACTAACGAAGAAGCTCCGTGAAGGAGGTTAAGGTAAATGAGGGCTAGAACGCAAGCAAGTATAACAAAAAAGCTTTTGACACCACAACTTGCTCGCTAAACCCTTAAATTTAAATAGGTATTTAAAAAACAAGGCTTGTTCACTGATAGAATTAAATAAGCCGCCCTGCTAAGACTACTCCGGCCAAAATATAAAGTGAGCCTGCAATGATCCTCCTCTTCTGCTTACAAACAAAGGAAGAAATGGGTTTTGCAAAACCTGTATAGAGTAAAAGGGCGCTAACATCCATACACAGAAAACCTGCACTTAAACGAATAATTTGTGCTAAAGCAGGTTGCTCGAAATCAACATACTGCGGCAAGATCGAAGAAAAGCATATCACCGATTTGGGGTTTAAAAGTGCTAGTAAAAAACCCTGAGCTAAAAGGTTCACCGGTTTTTCCAATTTACGCTTTTTCGCCTCCTGATGGTTTAAAGTCCAAAATTGCTTGACCCCTAAACCAATGATAATCGCAATACCAAACCACTTTATCGCTTCTAAATATATGCTATGACTACCACCAAGAAAGTCAAAACAGAGCAACGTTGCTAAGGATAAACTAATATTTGCGATCACTGTTCCTGCAATAAACCACATTCCATGACGTGAGCTCAAGTCAAGAACCGTGTTAATAGAGTAGATCACTTTTGGTCCGGGAGTAAAAACCAAGACCAAAGCTACCGTAAGAAAATTTATTAATTGACTATCCAACACACTTAATCCTCCCTTCAATGGATCATAAGTTTGCGGACTGTTTTTTAAAGGAAACATTTCAAAAGTTCAATAGCAGAACTAAATGGCAGTATTTGTAGCGAAAACTTAAAGGGATCTTTTCTTCAACTTTATTTAATATTTATATCAACAAGATACAAGATATTCCCGACACCCTAGGAGTGTGATAAATAGTTCAAAGTGTCTCTTGGATAAAGATATTTCATTTGATCGTCATCGGTGAAATGCTTTGTATAAACAGCAAAATAACTATATAGGCAGCATATTTGCGACTGTGAAGCTAAGCTCATCAACAGAATTAATTAAGACTTCTGGTTGATGGCTCGTCAATAACTCCTGAGAATTCCAGCCCCAGGAGACAGCAATGAGGTCTACCCCTGCTTTTTTCATCGCTTCAATGTCTCTTACTTCATCTCCTACGTAGAGAATCTGCTGAGTTCCAAGTCGATGCCTAATTTTGCGAATAAGCTTGTTTTTTGCAAACAGGCTAGAACCGGAGTATATAAAGTCAAATGCTTCTATTTCATATTTTTTTAGGAAAGCCTCTACCAGACAAACACTATTTGAAGTCATGATCCCAAGCCTGTAACCATCCGACTTCAGAGAGCTTATTTGGTTCACAAGGCCTTCATAAGGCTTGATAAGATCGATCTTTTGGGTCATAGCCATTTTTAGATCGCGAGCAATGCCATAGATCTGATACCATTTGACCCCTGCTCGCTTGAGAGCATCTTTTAGGGGGTAGTCTCGACCTAGCGAAGGGGATACCCTTTCAAGTTTATATTTTTCGCCCAAAAAATTTAACTCTGCGACAGCTAAGTGATAGGTATCGGCTATGGTCCCATCGAAGTCAAAAATAACATACTTATGATCTTTGCTTGCCCTAGCTGGCTCTAATACTTTGCGAGAATAGCTAGTAAAGCTTAATAAATCGAGGCATGAGCTCACATAAGAGGCATTTTTTGAAGTCATTGCCAAACCTCAGAGGAGTTGTACAGATGGTGTCTTAATTGGGGTTTATTCATGGGCTGACTAACTGCAAAAATTAGTGGCTGCGATGAACGAGGCTCTTTGCCAAATTCTCCAAGTGATTTCTATCATCATTGGCAGGAAAATGATCGATCAGTAAGCTCAAAGCCCTCTGAGTATAGTCCCGTGCTATTTCCAAAACCCTCTCTGGGGTTTTATATTGCTTCACTAAACTTGCAACATACTGCATATCAGAGGAATTTATTCGATCTTTTGCAAAAATTTGCTCCAAAGACCCCAACTCCGATGGCTTTGCACAATCTTGCAACAGGATTAGCGGTAAAGTCACCTTCCCTTCACCAAGATCAGCATAAATTTCTTTACCAAAAACAGACTGCTCGCTCTGGTAGTCGAGGGCATCATCAATCAACTGAAATGCGATCCCAAGAGAGTAGCCAAAGCCTTCCAGAGCTTGCTTTTGCTCATCACTGGCTTCAGCTAGAATTCCAGCCGCACGACATGCTGCACCCATCAGCACAGCTGTTTTCCCTCCCAAAATTGCGAAGTATGTATCCTGAGTGATATCGAGGCTAAAAAGGTGCTCGAGTTGCAGCAACTCACCTTCACTCATTTTTTTTATCGAGCTTGCGAAAACCGTGACAATCTCGAGGTAACCTGTTTGCGCCATCAGCTCACTTGCTGTTGAGTAGATGAGATCCCCCACCAAGACTGCGGATTCATCCCCCCAAATGCTGTTGGAAGTCGGCTTGTTACGCCTTAGTTTGCTATTATCAACCACATCATCGTGAAGTAAACTAGCAGTATGCACATACTCGCAAACTGCCGCTATCGGCATAAGGTGCTTCCCACGATAAGCAAGCATACGACTCACGAGTAAAAACATAGCCGGCCTTACCAGCTTCCCTTCACTAGCAAAAACGTGCTGCAGTATTTTACGCCCACTTTCAGTTTTGACGGCAAGATATTTCTTTAAGAGTGGCTTAAGTTGCTGTAAGTCTTCGAAAACGGGCATCAGTGCCTGGGATAGTAGAAGTGCGTCCTCTTTTGTATTTAGCTCTAATGACGACGATGTATTCACCTGGATCAAGGGGCAGTTCCTTATTTTGATCGATAGTATCGCTCAGGGAGTCTACAGCTGCTTCTCGGCTTCCCTTGGGAATCAGAAACAAGAGTACGGACTAATCCTGCGTTAGTCAAATGATCCTAAGTATAAAGATTATAAGAATTTATTTCCATATCCTTTAAGAAATTTTTTCTTGCCAGTACTATAAAAAAGTGCTAGAATCCGCATTTCCGGCTGATACACATTTAAGGCAGACGTAACGCCAGGCAGAGGACTTACCCTCCTGTTTTAACTAGGATTTTTTTATGACAGAGCGTTTATCACAAGAACATCTGAACGGCATTTTAGACGCGGGACACAGAGGTTTCGCTAAGCTAAATCGCAACGAAGAGAACGAAAGCCTATTTCCAAAGCTTGATCTTAAGGCAATCATCAGCTCCTCTTCACCCAAAAAGCAGATCCAAAGCCTCTCTCCGCAAGTCTTACTTCACGCTTTGGTACGAGCCGGCCTATCAGATTGCCTTGAGGTGCTCCCGCTTTTATCGAGCGAACAGTTCGTTCGTATTTGTGATTACGACATATGGCATGAAGATCGCTTAGTCGCAAAACAAGCCTTCCATTGGCTAGGCTTTTATCGAGAAGTATCCCCAAGTCAGATGTATGAGCGTTTCCGCCAGTTGGATGAGGAATACCAAACAGCACTTTTGAGCCCTTATTGTAGAGTGTTCACCGATGAAGAGTACGAGAAGATGACCGAGGAGCAGCAAGACCTGCTTTATCGATTTCCGAACGATGGCCTTTACTACAGCGTCAACACTGGGGACGCTGACCTGCACAAAGGCATCTGCTCACTAATAGACGCCAGCATGGGTGAAGACATGTCATACGCCATGACATTGCTCAGCACAGCTGCGTTTAGTCCACCAAATGAGCAAGAAGAGCTCATCCGTCAGTTCCGTAACGCACGCCTTGAAGAAGATGGATTCTTGAGCTACGAGGAAAGCCTCAGCTACTTTACACCACTGGACCCAGAACAAACATTCTCACTCACAGGGCAAGCGAACACCTTAGAGAAAGAAATCACTGTCGAAAAAGACAGCAATCAAAGCTTTTTAACAAGTGTGATAAGCTACCTAGCAAAAGCAGATCAAGGCCAAGACCCAGCCATGATACAGCAGTCCTTGCTTCACCTGGCAAACGCCATGTGCGGAGCTGCCAAGGTTGAGCCAGACGACCTGTCAGGCCTCAAAGATTTACTTCAGCACACAAGTGGCTTAACAGGCTTCAGCTTAGAGACTTTAAGCGGAGGAGACCTTGTAGAAGCTGCAAACATCCTGAAAAATCAGCACCCGAAAAAGATCTTCCAATGGGGCTTAGGCCTGGTACACCAGCTACGCACCGGGATGCTCGATGCGATCAAACAAAGCACAATCCCTCAAAAAATTGTGGAAAGGCTCGTGCTAAATGCGCAGACGCAGAAGTTTGGCCGCTGCCAAGAAATCCTCGATAAGGACTTACTCTCCATTCTTGGGCAAGAGCACACAGAAGTTTTAAAGGCCCTGTTTAATCGCTTCCCACTGGCACCGACCCCGATTAGAAAGCAGCAAGACCACACTTACATTGCCTTCAAACCTTTAAGCAGTTTGGATGAATTCAAGAGCCTTGTCAGCTACTGCGAAGCACTAAGCAGCAAACTTCAATTGGCAAGCTTAACGTGTAAAAATGTGGAAGCTTCGCAAACCACTAACATTGACACCCTCATCATGCAGGGCTTTTTACAGGCAAGCCTTGGTAAGCCTTTTATGAGCAAAAAACCTGAGCAAGATGACCTCGATCAATTTGCTAAGTTGAGGCCCGAAGACTTCAAAACCACCGAAGTATTTCGTTCCGAGATAAGCTCTCTATTGCAAAGCCAAAGCTCTTGGCTAGCATGTGAACAAGGCTTCGTTCGCAGCAAGCTCATCGGGCAAACTGCTTTATCACTCAAGGCGCTTGATGACCTAGAAGACCTTTACCAACGCTTACGCTTAACTCAGTCTCAAACTGAAAGCAACATCTCTGATTTATTCAATAATCCGGCTTCTGTTCCACAAGCCTCAAGACCTCAGACAACAACTCAAGCTCAAGGGAGTGACGCATGAGCACCTTAAACACCGCACCAAATAGCCCGAATAGCCCCTTAAGCATGGAAGAGCGCATGGAATTAGAGCGTATTATGAATATCAAATACGCAAGCAAATTAATGGGCAGGCTCTTCACAATCACAAGCCACCATGACACTGCTGCAAGTTTTGTCAAAGTGACTCTCTTGAAAAACGATGAGTCCTTTTATTACCCGATTGAAGGCCGCATAGAGCACAAAAGCCAAAACCTATCCGCCAAGGAAGCTAGCCTCCTATTGATCGACTATATAGACTCTTATTTTGACGAGTTTCTACGTGAAGACGAGAACGTCTTCGTTCCCATCGATTGGAGTGAGTTCTCATACGAAGGCTTCACCTTATCACTTCGAGGACAGATACAAGACCTCAAATCCGAGAGCATTGCAGACCAAATACTCGCTGAAGGCAAAGTCCTCCCAAAAGCCGATACCCTCCAGTCTTAAGCCATCATACCTTTGCTTGGCTTGCACTCCCATGCAGTAAACTTAAGTTAAACAACACGTTTACTTGCACCAGCGTAGATCTACGCTGAGGAGACCCTTATGGAAGACAAGCATGCACCCCCCTTTTCCGAACACGATGAAAAGACAGAAGCCAGAATCCCAGGTTGGTTAGAGCAAAAGCCAAAAAACAAAGATATTAACCCTACTTTATGGATATACCTCCTATGCATTCTTTGCACTGGCTTTGCACGTCACCCTGCCGTTCCCGCCGGCTTCTGGGTAAGTGGAGAAAGTATTTTCAATAGGCACGAGTATTGGCGCTTATTCACAGCACTGCTGGTTCATGCCGACTGGGGTCACCTTTTGGCAAACAGTCCCTTGCTGATAATTTTTTCATGGTATTTGAGAACCTATTTTGGCTTGCTTATGTTTCCTATCATATCAATTGCAACCGGGGTCATGACCAACCTGACCACAGTTTATAAATACCCAGAATCCGTAAGGTTGGTAGGGGCTTCAGGCATGGTTTATGCGATGGTTGCTATGTGGCTAGTCCTCTACACCCATTTCGAGACACGGTTTACCCCGCTGACGCGACTTATGAGAGCGGTGGGTTTTGCCTTAGTATTGATGGCTCCAACCAGCTTCAAACCTGAAACCAGCTACTTGGCGCATGGAGCAGGGTTTGTGGTAGGCGGCATAACAGCCCTCATAGCACTCCCCTTTTTAAAGACTCCAAAGCACCTACCTCGAGAGTTGTGGACTCAAAGCCAGAAAGACACTTATGATGCATATGACGATCAAGACAGGGCAAGCTAAGAGAGGGATTTGAGGGAATTTAAGCACGGCCAATTACAGCTTGTTGCTAGGCGTGGGCGCTCGCTTCACCGTTTTCTTGAGGCTCCACCTGAGCTCCCATATCTGCCTTGGCAATTTCAGTTTTCTCTGCAGGCACTGGTTCTGAGCTGGAAACTACTTCACCTTGGACCTCAAGGTTTTTCTTTTCAGGCTCTTCTGCAGCTTTTTGCTTCACTGGGGCAGGCCTTTCCCTTTCCTTCGCTGCAGAAACCTTTATATGCCGACCATCTAATTTCATGCCATCGCACTTTTCAATGACTTCAGACACTGCGTTTGGGTCAGCAAACTCCAAAAATCCAAAGCATTTAGAACGCCCTGTTTCTCGGTCAATGATAATTCGAACAGATGCTACGTCAGCATACCTTGAGAAGGCTGCTTTTAAGTCAGGTTCTGTGGTGCGCCAATTTAAACCGCCCACGAAGATTTTGTTACCCATATACCACCCTATCATTCTAGTAGTGCTAAGCTTGAATGGATCTAGTGCTAAGCTTGAATGGATCAACTTGGAAATTTGTTACCCTCAACTTAAGACTTAAGGGTATAGAGATCTCAGCTTAAACTCAACTAAGTGGCTTAATGTAATATAGCAAGCCTGCACCTATCAAGCGACAAGTTATATCCAACTGTATTTATTTAATATTATTTGATTCTCGGGACTAACAAGAGCATGCTGCACCCATGTCCGCAAGTTGAATCCGGCGCATATCCCTCCTATAATTGAGGGAGAGGAGGATAAGCGATCGAAAGCTTAAACCAAGAGGAAATAGACTTCATTCAAGAAGCTTATGAGTTTCTTGAGCAGGATAGTTTGGTTTTAAAACTCTCCCGCCTTGTAGGAAAGCCCATTGAAGCCGCTCAGCAGGTCATGCCTCCTAAAGTCCAAAGCCTGGTCAACACAAGCGTTCAAGAGTCGCTTATTTTTAGCCTAAAAACCATGTTAAAAACCGTGCCCTCTGTTTCCAAGGACGCTCGAGGCTTCATTCAATCTAGTAAAAAAACCAAATCCTTTCACACGATCCTTGCAGGCCTAAGTGGTGGAGTGGGCGGATTTTTTGGGGTGATCGCCCTGCCAGTTGAGCTTCCCGCTTCCACCTGTATTATGCTGCGCTCCATTACAAAAATAGCCAAAGAATGTGGAGAGGACTTTTCTGACCCTAAGACCTTATTGGAGTGTGTTGCGATTTTTTCCTATGGGGAGCACAAATCAGACGATGATGACACGGATTTTAACTCCATGTATTTTGCCCAACGACTAGCTTACAGTAAGCTGATAAATGATGCCGCAAAATACCTAGCAACCCATTCTGCTTCCCATTTGCTCTCTGCCAAAAAAGATCTTGCACCAGTTCTGATTACATTCATTGCCAAAGTTGCCTCCATCTTCAAAATTTCAATCAGCAAAAAAATCGTTGCAGAGTCTGTTCCAATCATCGGTTCAATAGGAGGCTCTGCAATCAACTCTCTTTTCTCGGAGCACTATAGCAGCGTTGCGAGGTATCATTTTGGGATTAGATCCTTAGAGAGGAAGTACGGTAAAAATAGGATCAAAACGATCTATGATGGATTTGGTCGTAAGCAGAGCATAGAGGCAAGCTGAGCCTGCACTCTAGCAAAAGAAGGCTTAGTTTTCGGGCGCAAACATCCAGTCTAACAGATGACCCTCATAAGAAGATGGCTCTATGACCCCTGTTTCTCGTTTTACTGATCCACCTAAGGTAACTCCAAATAAATGTCCTACCCATTGATGGTTAATTTTAGTACAGTTCTGGCCTGTGATTGCGCA
>JABSRF010000091.1 GCA_013215275.1 Oligoflexales bacterium
ATACATATTTACCGCCGCACAGTAAAAACAGTGGAAAAACTGCTGATGAATATTTACTCATTAGAAATCCAGGTTAAGTTTCTGTTCTAACAGAAACTTATTCCCGGCTGCTCAATTTCAAGGGCTTTGACGATACTAGTCTTAAATGAATGGTAGGTAAGTTTGCCGGTGACTGCTCCGATGCCAGCAGGATTTCTCTTCCTAAGCTCTAACGTAAGTGGGCTTGTGCCCTCACTTAACTTTTCTGATTTTGCGATCCAATAAACCTCGTGATGATCTAATTGAGGCACTGCAATAAGCTCCCCTCGAACCTTATCAAGACCAATGCCTGAGGCCAAAGCAGCAATCACCATGGTATTGACGTTGTTGGGTGCAAGAGAGCCTAACTCCCTGACGCTTCCTGAGAAAAGGGTGCATGCTTCCTGCGAAGTTTCCATCTTAGTCTGATAGTCGGCTGGCAGAGGTCCTAAGAATTTGATGCTCTCAGGAGCTTTTCGCATCTGGATAAAAAGGGAGTCGATGGAGTCCATTTTGGCTAATTCAAGTAGTTCATGCAAGCCGGGGAGTGCACCTTTTCCACATATCAGTGAGCGTTGGTTTTCTTTTGCTAGGCGAAAGATGTTGTCTTGAGCCACAGCATCGCAAAAAACAGTCGGGGAGCCCACAAATAAATCTGAGTGGCTTAAAAACAAAGGACCCCAATTTTTGACCACTGCTGGGTGGGCTACCTCAACAATAAGGTCGGGACTATATCGGGTCAGCTCTACTAGCTCCTCAATAGCCGTCAGGCGAGGATCCAGGTCTTCTTTTGCAATGGGAGTGCGGTTCCAGATAAAGCAGATTTCCGCTTTTTTATTAAGCTTTGGGTCATTTAGAAACTCATTTGCCAGAAACTTGCCTAACTTACCATAGCCAAGTATTCCAATTTTTTTACGCATGGTATGCCCACTTTTTTTACTCAGGTTCCTTGAGATAGCTTGTGATTGCTTCCACGAGTATGGACTCTGAATCCATCACATGAATTCCGTTTTCAACTAATTTAGGGATATAAGCAGATAAAGCCAGTGGAATTTCAGTACAGGCCAAAATGATGGTGTTGATTTGATGTCTGGCAGATAAAGCAGCAACGAACAAGTAAAACTGGTGACGATCTTGTTTAGAGATCGGACCTGATTTAACCTTCTCAATCCATTGGTCTAATTCTTGCCTCTCCGGGGGGGCAAGGAGCCTATAATTTATGTCATTTTGCTTGAGTAGGCCTTGGTAGAGCCCTGCACTGCTAGCTTTATTGGTATCCAACACGAGCACCCTAACACTTTTTAGATCTTGTTCTTGAACCAATTTATCAACGACAGCTTGAGGCAGATGGAAAGTCTGGGCGTCGGTCAGATACGAAAATTTTCCATAGTGCAGATGGGCAGTATTGCTAGCCAGGAAAAAAAACTGGTAATTTTGTGAGGTAAAGCGATAGAGATGCCTTAGGTATAAAAATCCCCCTAGCATCTGATCCCAAACGGTGCGTGGTGGAGGCATTGAAAGCAAATGTAGCATAGAGCCATGTCGCTGTGGTAAGGGACTGAGCCTTTCTCCCAGACGTTCCATGATGTTGGCGTCGCTCAAAGGGCCTATGCCCCCGAGTATTCCAATTTCTCTGTTGGGAGCGCTTGTGTTTTGCTTTTGCCGAAAGAATACCTTCAGCTCGATAATAGGGCGGTCATACTCTCTGGGAATGCGTTTAGCAATTTCTTGCTGCAAGTTTTTGTAAGTCCGCAGATTCTGAGATTGTTGATCATTGATAACGAAGCTGTGATGGGACCTTTTAAACCACACGATCGCTTGTTCAGGGGTGGTCGAAATGACCTGATCGTAAAGGTCCTGAAGATTTCTTATGGTGTTTTGTTCTTGAGGATCACAAGCAAAGAGGCAAAAAGCTGTGAGCAAAACTCCCAAAAATGCAGATGCATAAACTGTTTTGGGAGCCATGTTTAGCCTTCCTTATTTAACCAAGGTGGGTACGATTTCCTAGATACTTTTGCAGGCATTCAGGAATCTTTATTTTGCCGTCTTTAGTCTGTAAGTTCTCAAGCATTGCTATGATGATACGCGGAGTTGCTAAAAAAGTATTGTTAAGGGTGTAAACATGGTGCTTCTTACCCTCGGCATCCTTGTACCGGATATTCAATCGTCGAGATTGGAAATCATAGAAGCTTGAGCAGCTATGAGTTTCTCCATAGTTTTCACGGGAAGGCATCCAGGTTTCAATATCGTGCTTGCGAACCTGCCCTTGTCCGAGGTCTCCCGTACAAACGTAGACCACTCGGTATGGGAGGCCTAAGTCCTGAACAAGGGACTCAGCTAAGCCCAGAAGCTCTGCGTGTAGAGCATCTGTTTCTTCTTTATTGTTGCTTCCTAGAATCACCATTTCTATTTTTTGAAATTGGTGAACTCGGTAAAGCCCTTTGGTATCCTTGCCATAAGTTCCAGCCTCACGGCGAAAGCATGTGGTCTGAGCCATATAACGAATGGGAAGATCCTTACCACTTAGCATTTCATTGCTATGGTAACTACACACTGGAACCTCGGAGGTTCCGACCAAAGCCATCTTATCTTTTTCTACGCAGTATGCTTGATCTCTGCCTAGAGGAAAATAACCAGTTCCTTCCATAGCAGATTCGTTGACCAATACTGGCACAGCCATTGGCTCAAAACCCTTAGAGACCAATTTATCATAACCATAGCGTAAAAGCGCTTGCTCTAAGAGAGCACCATCACCCTTTAGAACATATGAGCGGCTTCCGGATAGCTTGACCCCTCTCTCAATATCAATGATCCCCAAGTCTTTACCGAGGGTGATATGATCCTTAGGCTCAAAGTCAAACTCAGGAACCTGACCCCATTTACGCACTTCTACATTATCCTGGTCATCTTTTCCTTTGGGAACATCGTCCCTTGCAGGCTGAGCAACAAGTAGGAGCATGTCGTTCAGCTCATCTTTTTTCTGCTTTAGGTCGGACTGGATTGATTCCATTTCCGTTTTTATAGAAAGCACTTGAGCCTTTAGTTCTTCTCTCTTAGATGCCTCTGCCTTGCCTATCTCACGCGAAATCTGGTTGCGTTGTGCTTGAAGGTTTTCCCAGGATGTCTGTAAAGGCTTAATTTGCCCATCTAATTCTAGTAGCTTAGAAATATCTACTGGGAAGTTTTTTGCATTGGTAGCTTCCTGAACAAGCTCAGGGTTTTCGCGAATAAATTTTATGTCTAACATGCTTTCCTCGTTTTATGGACCCCATACGCACAACGTGCTCTCCATCTTGCAGATTAAACAGAAAGAGGCAAGTTCTAGCTTTTAATTGCCAGTGATTTGTGAGCTGAGTCTTAAGCTCTCACCATTAAAAGCCGGGCAAGTAGTTTAGCCTGTGTACCTTGAAGCGTCAATTTATTTTGAGTGGAGGCAAGTTTTCAACTTAAAGTCGTTTATGAAGGCTGGGAAAGCAATGGATTTTTGCACCAGGAAGTACTATGATTCCCCACTTTGAAAAATGAACACAGCCTGAGATCTGCAATTATGAGAGAAAATCCTTTTAAAAACCTCGGAATACCGGAAAATCCAGTTATGTTAGCTCCTTTGGCTGGGGTTAGTGATCACCCCTTTCGGAGGGTATGCCAAGAGTTGGGGGCTGACCTGACTTATGTGGAGATGATCTCAGCAACTGCCTTGACCTATCATAGCCAGCGTACCCTCGATATGCTTTGCCGTCACAAGAGCGAGTCTGTATTAGGCGTTCAGATCACCTCAAGAAGCAGCGAGGAGATGGCTAAAGCGACCGCGATCATGGACCCTTATCCTTTTGATACCATTGATATCAATATGGGTTGTCCTGTTAAGAAGGTGGTCAAATCCGGCTGTGGAAGCGCAATTTTAAAGGACCCTGAAAGGGTCTATCAAACCACTTTGGCCGCATGCCAGAATACAGATAAGTCAGTAAGTGTGAAGATCAGGCTCGGCTGGGACCACCAATCGTTGACCTGGCGTGAGGTTTCTCAAGCTGCTCAGGAAGCTGGAGCCAAGTGGTTAACCGTGCACGGAAGAACACGCAGTGACTCATACGGTGATCCCGTAAACTTAGAAAAAATTGCTGAACTCAAAGCTAGCCTTGATATTCCAGTCATCGGAAATGGCAACCTTTTCACCAAGGATGATGCAGCCCTTATGAAAAAGGCAACCAAGGTTGATGGCCTTATGGTCAGCCGTGGAGCTCTTGGAAACCCTTGGGTTTTCGATGAAATTAAAGGAAAAAGGTCTGCAACAAGCTTGGAAGAGTGGTATCAGACGGTATCAATACATATTGACCGCCAGAAAGAAGCCTATGGAGATCGAGGGATTGGCTCTGTCTGTATGCGTAAGCACATCCTTTGGTATGTTAGTGGCTGGCCTCATGCACGCAAGATCCGTGAGCAAATAGGCAACACAGAGTCCCTTTCTGAGGTAAGGACTGCCCTTGATGAGTATGTAGAGCAGCTTCGTAGTGAAGGAGTGACCCAAAGGTACCAGACGCAACAACAAAGCGATGATTCTTCTCGGTTTTTATGGAACCCTGTCTATGATATGGACCGTAGCCTTGATCGTGGTGTGGGTGACGATGGCTTAGCAAACTAGGCCTGAGTTTCTAGGCAGATTGAGAAAATTTCCCAGCCATCGACTGTTTAATTGGAAGGGTGAAATCGAAACGGGTATTCTCTGAATCAGTATTTAAGACAAGAGAGCCCCCATGGCGTTTCGCAATTCCATCTGAGATGCTTAATCCAAGTCCCATTCCTTCACCAATAGGCTTGGTGGTAAAAAATGGATTGAATAACTTTTCTTGCTCTTCATTATCTATCCCGTGGCCACTATCGATCACAGAAATGGTTGCTTGGTTGTTCTCACAGCGAGCCTCTATCCTAATCCACTTGTCCTCAACAGATTGCACTGCATACAGGGAGTTGTTTAATAGGTCTACGATGACCTGACTCACCTCAGTGGGGATGCATTCGATCTTAAAGTCCATCCCACCTTTTAGGGCAAATTTGATTTTTAGACCAAGGTATTTGGCTCTGCCATCACATAGCTCCATTGAGCCTTCCACAATTTTTGTGATGGACTCTTCCAAGAATTCATCGCCTCCAGTTTCTCTGGCAAATCTTTTGAGCCCTTTGATAATATTCGAAATGCGCCAAGCATTTTTTTCGATCTTGTCATGATAGGATTTGAGCTTTTTCTTTTCGTATTCTGGCATATCATTGGGAACCATCCGCACAGCAAGGTTGGCTGCATTAGAAATGACTGCCAAAGGATTGTTAATTTCATGAGCTAAGCCCCCAGCCATTTCACCTAAACTCGCTAGGCGCGCAGAGTTTATTGCTGCTCCAGTTTGCATTTGCAGCTCTTTATGGGTCGCTTGGTTGTTCTTGACTACACATGCCATCAGATCATTTATTTTGTCCTTTAATGTGAGTAATTCGTTTTCTTCAGATTCCTTGATGTCTAACTCTAGGCGCTGATAGTTATCTTTGATGCTCGTCGCATCCACCGTATCAAGAAAGCTTGACATCTTTATCACATGCCTAAAAACAAAAAGATTGAAAATTAGTAGCATGATAAAAGAAATAAGTAAGGTCTTGATCCCTTGAGTTAAAAAGAAATACAACGCTTTGTCGAAAAGTCGTTTGTATATATTGTCTAAGGTCATTGAAATTTCAAGGCGTCCTATTTTCTCTTCAGTCCCTTGATCAAGCATGAAGAGGTCAAATTTGTGAGTTTCGATATTGCTTCTGCTCGCATTCTGTTTGGTTTCTGAAGTCATAAGCTCATCAACATCATCGTAGATTTCAACCTTGGTGATATCAGTGATGTTGAGCAAGCCTTTCACCTGCACAGCAATTTGAGCCTCGTCATGATCCCATACTGACTTTGAAAGGCTCTCTTTACTACTCCTTTTGATCTGCTCAAGGGTCGAGTTTAGAAGTTCTTTTTCGATCTTGTAGTCGTTATAAAAAGAAATAGCTGTGAAAAAACCAGTGATGAGTGAACTCGATAGAAGAATCCATAGGACAAGTTTCTTGCCTAAGCTGCTTCTTGGTTTGCTTGCTATTTCACTTAACTTCGTCATCTGGAAAACTTACTGCCTATATTAGTTAGCTCCACGTTGACTTCAGCGTATGTTAGGATTCGGAAGACTTAAGCGCATACTTAACGGTGCTATTGTTCCCCCAATTATTGAAAAATATAAAATCAATTGTTTTGGAAGTATATTGAGTAGTTTATTTTTGGGCTAATAAAACTGCTATTATTCTAGGCTCTGTGGGAAGTGCAAAACTTCGACTTATTAACACAAGTCAGATTTTTAAAAAAAACGAAATTCGCTTGGATTTATCTCGTAATTTTGGTAGGAATGCTGAGGTCGTCTGACCGAGCAACTAGGAGGTAACTTGGCATCACGTCTTATGAGTTTTTTGGGCTTATTTGTAATGTTAGGTTTAGCATGGTTGCTTTCAAATAATAAGAGAAAAATAGACTTTCGGGTTATTTTAGGGGGGCTTAGCCTTCAATTTATCTTAGCAGCTTCCATCTTAAAATCGAGTCTTGGTCAAATGATTTTTGAATATGCCAAGGATGGGGTTACCACAATTATCAACCTTTCAGACAAGGGTGCGGTTTTCTTATTTGGTGACAATTTCGCAGATCACTTCTTTGCTTTTAAGGTTCTTCCTACCATTATTTTCGTCTCATCTCTTTCCTATCTGCTGTTCTATTTTGGAGTTATGCAGAAGGTGGTTTCTGGTATTGCATGGCTGATGAAAAAAACGATGAATATTTCAGGGTCTGAAGGACTGGTGACAGCGGCTAATATTTTCTGTGGGCAAACAGAGGCACCACTTTTCGTTAAACCTTACCTCAAAACCATGACCCGTGCTGAAATCCATACGATGATGACCGGAGGCATGGCTACTGCTGCTGGTGGGGTGCTTGCAGCTTATGTAGGTTTTGGGGTGTCTGCGGGACACTTACTCGCTGCGTCATTGATGTCTGCACCTGCCGCGATTGTCATATCTAGGATCATTTACCCGGAGCTTGAAGAGTCACCGACCAAGGGGCAAGTGGCCGTAGCTTTAGAGATCCCCGAGTCAAATGCCTTCGAGGCCGCATGCACCGGAGCTGCAGATGGTTTGAAGCTAGCATTAAATGTTGGGGCGATGCTTATTGCCTTTATTAGCCTTGTGGCACTTTTCAATTTGGGACTTGGAAAGCTGGGGACTCTGGTAGGTTTTGATGGGCTTAGCCTAGAACTAATTCTGGGAAGGTTGTTCCAACCTCTAGCTTACTTTATGGGCATTCCTTGGGATGAAAGCTTTATGATTGCCCAGTTCCTTGGGGAGAAAATGGTGCTGAACGAGTTCATTGCCTATGTTCACTTGATGGATCATGCTCAATTAGGTGAGTTGTCTGAGCGCTCTGTGACGATTGCAACTTACGCACTTTGTGGGTTTGCGAATTTTTCATCAATCGCCATTCAGATTGGTGGCATGGGTGCCCTAGAACCTAGTCGCAAAAGGGACTTTGCAGCCTGCGGATTTAAGTCTATGCTTGGCGGAACATTGGCCGCATTTTCAACTGCTTGCGTTGCGGGCATCCTAGTTCCTTAGCACATAGATACATCTTCTAGAAGCCTGAGTTGCCTGCTTAACTACTTAAAAAAAATAGTAAAAAAAATATTTATCCATCTAATACCGTCTTTTTTTAATCTTTAGGCTAAATGAATGGGTAAGAGTTGCCGACACTAACCTTGATGAAGCACGTAAGAGACATTCGGAATATGATGGAAGAAGGGCAGCATGAAAAAGCGCACGAAGCCCTCGACAACCTCTTGTCCCTTGGGCCTGGTAATTTAGAGGCCCTTAAGTTGAAAAGCATCTTGTTTGCCACAGAAGGGCGCTTTCTCGAAGAAGCTCGGGTTTGGGAAAAGATCATTGATCAGGACAATGAAGACCTTGATGCCATCTACTTTTTTCAGCGACGACATTTAGAAGAGAGGGAAAGTTTTTATTTTACTGACCACCTGCCTGCTGGAGGTAGGAGGTTCTTGGCCCACCCGCGGTCTTTGATCAATGCCTCACTGTGCGGGCTTTTGGGGTGTACTTTATTTCTTCTGATCAGTAGCTATGCTCAGAAGTATTATTTTTTGAGTTCGACCTTCGTGTCTGCCGGAAGCTTTTTTCTGTTTGTCATCGTGCCTTGGATATTCATTATCTATACCTACTTTAAGGCTCTCCGTGAGGTGCTCCTTACTTCCGAGGGGATCAGCTTAAATACCCGTTTAAAAAGTTATGATATGAAATGGGATGAAATTTCAGAGGCTTATCTAGCTCATAGTGGCTCTCATAACGATGCAAAGCTTGCTTTGATCTTGGTTCCTAAAAACAAGGAAATCCCAGCCATAGAAATAGATTTGTCCCGTGAGTCGACCTCGATCAGAGCTCGCACTTGCTTCGTGGATGAGATCGCCCGTCTCTTTCATGCGCCAGTTCATACAAGCAAAGACAAGCTTGGCAACATGCCCGTAGAGACTCTTTCATTCTGATCTTTTAAACCCCCAGACTGGCCGAAAAAATAATTAGTTTTTGACTTTACCCCCTTGACATTAGTTTTTTGGGAACTATGTTGCTCCTACCAGTACAGAAAAGGTTGCTTTAAGCGGCCGAGAGAGATTGCCTTTCAAAGCTGTTTTGGCAATTGAAATACAAGTTAATACGTACTTTTGTTTTTTAGGAGTTAGTATGAAAATTAGGCCTTTGCAAGACCGTATCTTAGTGAAGCGAATTGAAACTGAAGAAAAAACTGCTGGCGGCATTATCATCCCTGATAACGTTAAAGAAAAGCCAATGGAAGGCCAAGTTATTGCTGTTGGTAACGGAAAGAAGTTGGATGACGGCTCACTTTCTAAGCCTGACCTAAGCGTAGGCGACAGCATCCTTTTCAGCAAATATGCTGGCTCCGAAGTAAAAATCGACGGCGTTGAGCACCTTATCATGCGCGAAGATGACATCCTAGGTGTGCTTGAAAAGTAAGCACACTCAGCGTTCATTGATCCTATTAAGAACTAATTAATTAATATTAAAGGATATTAGCTATGCCTAAAGTCATTAATTTTGGAGAAGAATCTCGTCGTAAAATCCTTACTGGTGTCAACACTCTTGCTGACGCAGTTAAGGTAACTCTTGGACCAAAAGGCCGTAACGTAGTTATCGAGCGTTCATTTGGCTCCCCAACCATCACTAAAGACGGTGTTAGTGTTGCTAAAGAAATCGAGCTAGAAGACAAGTTCGAAAACATGGGCGCACAGATGGTAAAAGAAGTTGCTTCAAAAACTTCTGATACTGCTGGTGACGGAACCACAACTGCAACTATCTTAGCTCAAGCAATCTACCGCGAAGGTGCTAAGCTTGTCGCTGCTAACCACAGCCCAATGGAGCTTAAGCGCGGAATTGACACTGCTGTTAAAGTTCTTATTGCAGAGCTTGACAAAGTTTCTCGCCCAACTAACAGCCGTGCTGAAATCGCTCAGGTTGGCGCTATTTCTGCTAACAACGACAAAGAAATCGGCGAAATCCTAGCAGAAGCTATGGACAAAGTTGGCCGTGACGGTGTTATCACTGTAGACGAAGCAAAAGGCATGGACACTGCTCTTGACGTTGTTGAAGGTATGCAGTTTGACCGTGGATACCTATCACCATACTTCGTAACTGATTCAGAGCGTATGGAAGCAGTTCTTGAAGATGCTTTCGTTCTTCTTCACGAGAAAAAAATCTCTAACATGAAGGACCTTCTTCCTATCCTTGAGAAGATTGCTCAAACAAACCGTCCTTTCATGATCATCGCTGAAGATATCGACGGCGAAGCTCTTGCAACACTTGTTGTTAACCGTCTACGCGGAACTCTTAAGTGCTGCGCAGTTAAGGCTCCTGGCTTCGGTGACCGCCGTAAAGCTATGCTAGAAGACATTGCTACTCTTACTGGTGGCGCTGTTGTTTCTGAAGACCTTGGCCACAAGCTTGAGAACCTAACTCTTGAGAACCTTGGCCAAGCTAAGAGCATCTCTGTCACTAAAGACAACACCACTATCGTTGACGGTAAGGGTGAAAAAGAAGCTATCGACGCTCGCGTTAAGCAAATCAGAGCTGAGATCGACAACACTACTTCTGACTACGATCGTGAGAAGCTACAAGAGCGTCTTGCAAAAATCGTTGGCGGTGTAGCTGTTGTTAAAGTTGGCGCTGCTACTGAAACTGAAATGAAAGAGAAAAAAGCTCGCGTTGAAGACGCATTAAACTCTACTCGCGCTGCTGTTGAAGATGGCATCGTTTGTGGTGGTGGTACTGCACTTCTACGTGTACAGCACGCTCTTGAGAACGTTAAAGCTGCTAACTCTGAGCAACAATTCGGTGTAAGCATCATCCGTCGTGCAATCGAAGAGCCTCTTCGTCAGATTGCTTTCAACGCTGGTGTAGAGCCTGCAGTTGTTGTGGAAAAAGTTAAGGCTGCTAAAGACGGCTTCGGTTTCAACGCATTGACTGAAACATACGAAGACCTATACGAAGCTGGCGTTATCGACCCAACTAAGGTAACAAAAACAGCTCTAATCAACGCTTCTTCTGTTGCTAGCCTTCTTCTTACTACAGAAGCAATGGTAGCTGACAAGCCTGAAGAAAAAGGCGCTGCTGGCGCTGGTGCAGCTCCTGCTGGAATGCCTGGCGGCATGGGCGGCATGGGCGGCATGGGTGGTATGATGTAATATTCTAATAGGAATATCATCAGCTTACCTGCTGTTGAGTGGTCACCGACACGATTTACCGACACGTTTTGAATGACGGTGACTAACTTAGCTCATAAAAGCTACAAAAAGGCTCTTTCTAGTTGTTCGCTAGTAAGGGTCTTTTTTTATGCTTCGTTTGATACTAAACGAAGCCTTCTTCTTATAGTTATGACTTTCCCAGAGCCATTGTCTCTTGAAGAAAAATCATATCCACCGACCTCTTTCGAGCTATCCGAGCTAGCTATTGTTTGAACTGACTCTTGCGCTTGTTTGTTGTCTTGAGGAGATGCTTTGGTCTGTTCAATAGGCTTATCTTTTTCTTTGGCCATTCGCTTGCGGTCCTCCCTCGACCATTGTTGCGATGTCGTATTCTCAACACCCTCTGCATGGACATACCTCATGGTTGTTGATATCTCTCTATGTCCGGCAATTCTTTGGACTTGAGGAAGAGGTAGTGGTTTATCCATTCCATAACCATTGGCCAGATTCGTTAAACATGTGTGTCTGAGACTATGAAAATGGATTTCCTTGACCTTGGCCAACCGGCAAGTGCGAGAGAAGAATTTTATCGAGTTCATTTTGATATTAAATAGAAGGTCTTTGTCTGATGATACTCTTCTCATTCTTTTCTCGAGAATCTGTATCATGTCGGCATTGATCTCAACCCGCCGGAAAGTCTTACCCTTGGTGGTGTTCTTCATCTTATTTTCTTTGGTAGAAAAAGCCCTTCGAACCATAATAAATCCTTTATCAAGGAAAACATCTCGTGATGATAAAGCACCAATTTCCCCCTTCCGCAGTCCTGATCGTAAAGCAAAAAGTACGATATCAAATAGTTCCTCCGAGTTTCGCAGCTTCATTGGCTTATCGTACTTCTTTTTTCCCCTACTGTGAGGAAGGCTGGTATGCTTTAGATAAGGCCCACCTTGCTCTAGCCAGTCAAGAAAAGCATCTTCGTCATTCATGCTCCAATAATCGTAAGGCTGTTCCGCTGACTCAGGTAGCTTAAAATCCTTAAATGGATTGAGGGATAAAAAACCTCGTTCAAAGCCGTATTTTGAAATCATGCAAGCAACGGTTAGGATCTCTCTCCGATAAGCAGTTGAGAGAAATTCATCATCCTCGAAAAAATCATCTTCGAATCGGTTCTTCCTTACTGCTACATATGATCGTGTCTGAGGTTTCTTTGCGGCTATGCACTTGGCTATTTCCTCGATGTCTAGCAGAGTAAGATCTTTGACAAGCTTGTCTGCAATGACAGGGAGAATGTGGTTTCTAAGATGCCCACGGTAATTTATTAAGCAAGACTCAGATATATCTCTCACTTTTTTGCAGTGCTCAAGCCAGTTCTCAGCTAAAGCGCTAAAAGTTCCAGTTTTGATTTTGCAACTTTCTTGATTTTGTTCTGGGTACCAATAATCAAGATCTTCTTGAAACTTTATTGCTCTCATAAGAGCTTTTGCTTCAGTTAGTGTTTTGCAAGTCCTGTCTCGAACTTTGTTAGACTCATCATAAAACCGAACTTTGAAAGTCCCGTACTGAGTTTTACGACAGTGTGTTACTTTGCCATCGCGACTTTTCATTTGGATCTCCGTTTTTGTGATAGCTCCTGGACTACATCATCAAGGAGCCATCTCACCGATCTTCCAAACTTTATTGGTGTGATAATTCTGAACTTACGCCACGCTCTTACGGTATGGATTGAAACACCAAGCGTTTTAGCAAGTTGTTCAGAATTTAGGTACTTGGGTAAATGGTCTATTTCATTTTCAAAGAGCACTTTCACCATTGGCAAGCCTCCCAATATACTCAAATGGATAAAAAATATGAGCGGAAATATTTTTTCTTAGTAAAATTAGTTAAGTGAACGCTTAAAGTTTTTTGAAAAGGTTTTCTTTAAGGTAAGGAGTACAGCCTAATCCCTAATCAAGTGACCTTTATAATGGCATAATTTTCAAGATTTTCACTGGATACATGAGCAAATTCACCATA
>JABSRF010000092.1 GCA_013215275.1 Oligoflexales bacterium
AATATTTTTTTCAAGTACAATTTTTCTTTGAATTTTGGACGGCAAGATTAATTTTGCATTTTCTTATTGAATTCAAGGCTGTGCCAAGCTCCACGACGCTGGATTTATACCGCACCTTTGGTTTTCAGATGGCCAGTGGTCTCGACTCGGAGCTAGTAAGTACTGTCACCTTCCAACGAAAAATTAAAACTGACTACATCCTTTTTAGTCACAAGGAAAGTTTTTTAGAACTCGTAAATATTCATGAATTAAGTCAGGAGCATTTAGAGCCAATACCTAACCACACCCACGGAAGCGATCATTTTCCTATCGTTGTCAATTTTAAATACTAGCTTGAATCCAAGGGTTCTTAAGCCCGAGAGAGAATTAAAAAACGCACTTTAACGCCACCGTTCGTAAACTTGAAGGCTTCCAAAAGCTTAAATTGACTGGGTATCTTAAAAACTTTGTTCCTAAACACGTCTTCAGGAACAATCAGCCCAGCAAGGCACGGATTCCATTTGTCATAAATATTCTTAAGAAGCTTGTTAAAGAAAAACCCTGGATCATCCTTGAATCCAATCCTCTTTCCATAAGGAGGGTTGCAAATAAGGATAGGAGACTCGGGTGCAGGGTGTTTAAGTTCTGCAAAAATATCTTGTTGCTTTAGAGTTATTTCAGGAAAATTTCCCAAATTTTCTCTGGCAACGTTGAGCATTTTTTCACTACGATCATATCCAATGTATTCAGAAATTCCCATAGTCACATTGAGAAGGGAACTCCCAAGTTTTAAGAAGCCTTCTTTCTTGCCTTTCAGACAGGGAAACCCAAAGAAAGCGTAGTTTTTACGGTCAGATCCAATGCCGAAAGTCCTTGCCTCCAGCAAGAAGGTTCCCGAGCCCATCATGGGATCAATCAGGACTTGACTACTAGCATCCAGGATCGTTGACCGATACTCCATGAGCTTGCAGAGCAGACCTGCAGCTAAGGTTTCCCGAATTGGTGCCTCACCAATCTTTTTCCCATGATGGCGCTTGTACAAAGCGATGCCACTGGTGTCTATGCTTAGGGTACAGGTATCATCGAAGAGCCTCACATGCACTGTTGGATCTTGTTCCGCTGAGCTAGAAGACTCTTTTCCTTGCTCAAAAGACTTTGCTATACCATCAGAAACAGTCTTTTCGATGCGTTTGAGCATCATTAAGCGCGATTTACTTGCCGAAGCCTTCACATGAGGAAGCCGATCATCGATAAACGACTTCCAATCTACTTTTTGAGATTGCTTGAACAATTTGGGAAAGTCACGACAGCGGAAGGATTTAAGCCTAAGTAAAATACGGGTCGGTATCTTTAGAAATAGATTAAGAGCGAAGCCAAGTTCGAGAGGAAGCCCTGTGATGCTTATCCCCTCATCATCACAGCTAAGCTGCAACTCAGAATGCTCCTCACAAATGCCAAGGTCCTGGCATAGAGAGATAATTTGCTCCTGTTTTCGCTGCAGCTCCGCTAGTGCTAAAGAGCTAAACCCTGGAGGGACCACCAAAAAAAAATCGCCAAATTGCAAAACTAAGAAATCCTAAGCTAAGCTAAGTACTTGCGACCCAAAAACCAACGGGTAACACGCTCTAGCCAGGCATGAATCTTAGGGTCGTCAAGAGGTTGTAGCACTCCGTTATGCTGAGCCTCAACAAGCCGTTGGGTTTGTGAGCTTACCTTCATACCTTTTTCAAGCATTTCTCTCAAGGTACAAAAAAGCACTGCTTGCTCAACCTTTACTCTTGAGCTAAGCATCCAGCTATGAACCAGACGCCCAAATTGCTCGTCCACAGCTAGAAGTTCATCTCGATCCCCACTAGGGTTCAGGCTTCCGAAGGTCTCTGTAAGCAAGTCCTCCTTGTCCTGAGGCGACCAAGCTATGAGGTCATGGCTGGCAATAGGCTTGCCTACCACGATCTTTTGCTGGCTCATAGCATAGGGAAAACCAAGTTTTTTATCCAATGGCTTCAGAGGTAATGCCCCAAGAAATCCCACAGGCACTAGGTAAAAGCTCTTCGAAAAATCACTGGCTAACAAAGATTGAGCCGCCTTTGTCATGCAGCCTTTGTTAGCAAGGTGACCGACACGGAGAGCAGGTAAATTCAAAGCGAGTTTGTTTTCAATCCCTTTAAGAATCGGTTCAATAAAGGGGGTATGTTTGTCACCTCTATGTCTAGGAGCAATATTGTGTGTTTGCTCGAGAAAACTCACCTCTGGACAGGAGCCTAACAGACCGCGTAGGTCTTCAAGCCAAGGAGGTAGAAATTCCTGCCTAACAAGGTTTTTCACAGTTTTTTGCAAGAAAGAGCTCATCAGATGACTAAAAATAGGAATTTCAACACTCACCTGTTGGTTGCTTACAAAGACGATAGCCTCATTCTTAATCCCGAGCAGTGCTTGAGGGTCTTCTAGATACACACTATGAACAAAGCGGTGCAGTATGCCGGATAAGAGGTCAGCACCCAGCCATGTGCTAAGCCCCCAACATTGAGACCAGTAATCGAGGCATGAGCTTATGTCTAGGCTCTCCCCTGCCTTAGGGGTAAGGATTAAATCTTCTTGGTCCTCTCCGAACGAAACAGGAAAATGGTTAAACGGGAAGGACTCAGGAACCCTTATGGGACAAACACCTTCCTTGTGTGCAACATACTCCTTAAACAAGACCTCTTTGGGGTTATAGCTGCCAAACTTTTCCTTAACCGTGTAAGGATTAGCATTGATCTTCTCGATCAATTCTTTGGATAGCCTACTCTCACTGTCGAAATGCCGAGATAACGGAAGGTTTGGTGTAAAATGCTCTTCTTGGATCGGCCCGTCAGCCTTGATCCGAATGCTTAAGCCATGCATTGCAGCAATCTTAATACCATCCACCAAAATGGATGCATCCGCAACCAATACAAGCTGCTCTGGTTCAAGTTTAAGCTCTTCTATCGTCAGGGAGTAGGTAATCTTCTTGTGAGTTGGAAGAATTTGTCCCCTAAGTTTCCAGGCAATCTCCTGCCCTAAGCATAAGACCTCCCATTCTGGTTTGCAGGCAGACCTTGCGAAGCCTTTCTCAATGCAATACAACCTAAGTAGCTGTAATACAGCCTCGACCATCAAGGACCCTGGCATAACCGGGTCACCAAAAAAGTGTGAGCGAAAAAACCACTCATCAGGCTTGATATTTTTTTCGGCAACCAGAAAGCCAAGGCCCTGACTTCCACCGTCAAAGTCACAGTAAACAATCTGATCCACCATAAGGAGTTGATCTGCTTGCAAACTCAGAGGACCTTGCATATGAGCTTCAGATCCAGCTGCCAGGTTAATGTGACATTGAGGCTCAAGGTTTGAATAATCATGCTCCCTAGCATCTGTTAGAAAACCTACTTGGTTTTCAAGAGCAGATTTGGACAAGTACCCCAGGTCAGTATTAAGCATAAAAAATGCCATTGAATGGCCTTCCAAAAAGCACGAAACCTCGAAGCTTTGCACTAACATGGAAGCGACTTTAGACACCTTGGTTAATCTAACTCTTGTAACAATGCATCCTGGTTCAGCCTCAACTTCTGCATTCAAAACGGCTCGTCCATTTAAGTTACGTGAGAACAGCTCTTCGTCTGATGTGATGGCCGCACCCAAAGCCGATGAAAGCCAGTAGCAAGGTTGTAGAGCCACTTCGATCATGGCATTGAAAGGCATTTTAGTTCTATGCGCAAAATACCACTCTGAGCCATCAAAGTGATACTCCATCTCAAGCTCAGCCCCCTCCTGCAGCCTACCCCATTCTCCCTGAAATGATCGAACCTGGGTACAAAATAGGTAAGGAGGTGCTGGAAGACGAGGCATGCGTCGATGCTCAGGAAAAGTCTGATAAACAGGGTAAGCTGAAGCAGGGGACCCTATCGCACATGCCACTAAAGAATGAGGATCAAATGGAAATTCTTTTTGACTCAGATCATCGGTAAGCTTGGGGCTTAGTGATGGAAGCAGGCTAAAATCAGGGACTAACTCTAATGCAATTCCTTTGGCAATAAAGGCCGATCGACCATCCACTTTTCCAAGCACGTAAGCTTTAACTTGAGGCATTGGATCAGCAATAAGCTCTTCAACAAAAACTTCATACTCGATCAACTTCGGATCCAAGCCAAGACTTCCATACCAAGTGAGCGAAAATTCATGACCTTTCACAGGCTCAAACCTCCAAGCATCTCTTTCAAGGGTAAAGCCAAGGTAAGCTAAATAAAATGCAAGGCTTTGGAGGCTCGCTTCTAACAGTACTCCGTCCAAGGTACTCCCATTGTTTCTGATCATCTCTGCATACATGGAAGCACCAGGTCCAAGCGAGGATTGGGCTTTTAGGTATCCACGCTTCCATGGACCTCCTTCACGCTCACATTGCACAACCCTTTGAATCAAACACATTTTCTCGCTCGCAATCCTAGGGCTATGGTAATGACTGACTGATTTTTCAAAGCCAGGGCCAAAACACTTGAAGGAATCACCATGAGCAAAGGCCTTGATTTGGCTTTCGTCAAAAGTGGTTTGTATGCAAACGGCCTTATGGTATTCCAGTTTGGGATTCTTACATGGAATGTGCCTATCCGCAGACCAAAAACTCTTGGAGGACTCATGCCAAGACTCCTGAGAGGCAAATACACAAGCCTTTCCATTTTTTAGTGATAAAACTAAATGACCATCAACAAAACAATCATAATGAAAGGTAAAAAGGCCTGATTTTTTCTGCTGGACAGGGCTATCAATGCCTATCTCAGCTATCAAAGTATCACCCGCTTTTGGTAAAGAGCTTGGGAAGCTAAGCTCACATGCTAATAGGTGAAGAGCTATTTCTCCTTGTTTTATGGTGTCGATCCCAAGGAAAGAAAGTAGGAACAACAAGCCCTGTCGCCCAAGCTCTAACTGTGTGCCTGCTAGCATGTGCTTTTCATTGATATTCGATGCCTTGCCATCCACCAAGGTCCTGGTTTTTATCTGACCCTTACCAAGGGAACGAGGCACCGCTTTCAATGCCAAGACTTCATCCACAAGACGACAAGGAAGCTTTGGCATGCTCAATGAAGATTGAGTACTTTGGGATTTGAACTCAGGCCCAAAAACCTCATCAGTGCGTCCTAGGTATAGTTTCTTGACGGCTTCTCGATCAAGGCGTAGCTCTATTTCTTGGATAATGGGGGGCACATCCTCAGGCTTAGTGTTATTTGTGCTGCTGTTAACAAGTGTTTGTTTAACAAAGGTTTGCTCAAGGTTTAAGCCATTCTCCACCAAAACTTGCTTGGGAATCACTTGATAGAGCGCATCAAGTGATTTTTTTCGGTATTCCAAAAAGTACTGATGAGTCTTTTTCTGCTCACTCAAATAGGTCTTATGAGCCTGCAATATTCTTTTTCGAAAAGTAAAAGCCCCTTGCATTGTCAGATCCTTTTTTTCATCAAAAGACCAGGGTATTTGCTTCCCTTGAGATTTTTTATCGATGGGTTCATCGTCAGAAGTAGGCCTTGGGGCTTGACCTTCTTTTGGCTGCAAGAGTGGGGGAAGGTGAATGCCAGGTTTGTGATATGGCACTTCGAGAAATTCACCGATGGGATCGACGTTCGAAGCCTCAGGTAGTGCTGGAGCTTCCAGCTTAGTGGTTGCTGGATCCTCAGTTAAGGTGCAGGTCCATGCCTCACCCAGAGCATTTTCAACAGAAACCCTGCAAGCTCTTAGATGCTTTGGATGACAAAGAGGCCAAGCATCCCCTCCAGGCTTTAACTTATAGTGTAAAGACATTACCGCGCCAGCCACATGAATCAAGGAAGCTGCTGCTGGTGCGTGTCCAAATTGCTGGCTCATGCTGAAACCAAGCTTAGGGTCTGGTGCATAATCAATGCAGTCAGAGTGCTGCCCCAAGTCCATTCCAAAAACTGCATGAACCTGATCACCATCAGCTATGGCATCAGTAAACCTCTTTAACACAAGGACAGCCCCACCATCGCCAGCTTCAAAACCATGCAGGTCCCTGAGCGTTTCCAAAGGTTTGCTACGAATAGGGTCACTGGCAAAATCTACTGCTGCAACAAAGGCGGCGTCCCATGCTCCTTGCCTCAACTGCTCAATGGCAATATCGAGAGCGACTCCCCCTGAATGCTCTTCTGCACCAACGGTGAAACTTGCCCCACCAAAACCCTCCTCTTTACTAACCCTATTTGCCACCATATGGGGAAGGCTACCAAGAACCCCATCTTGGCTCAGCTCAGCAGCAGTCTTAGATTTAGCATATTGCAGCCAATCCTCATCTTGGGAAAGGAGGTCACTCCACTCCTCTAAACGTAAAGAAAATCCAAATCGACAAATTTGAGGGTCGAGCCCCATCCCGACCACAAGCCCCGTCTTTTCCAAGTTCAACTTGGGAATGCACTCACGGGCTTCCATGCAGAGCTCAAGGGCCAATAGATGCTGCCCCAGGGCAGTTTCCAAACCATGAGTGGGATTTTTAAACTTAGAAAGCCATAACCTGCAGGTTTTTAGATCATAGTGATTTGGCGTCAAATTCTGCTCAAACAAAGCTCTTATGAGGCCATCAGCTTGGTCAAAAGCACCAGCCTTCATTTTGACAGCAACAACAGCGATGGCCTCTGCCCTCGAAGAATTAATTGGCAAAGAATGCTTAACTTGATGACCTCCTCCTCGCTTCCTTTTTCGGTATTCGCCCAATATGAGGTGAGCATTATTCCCCCCCATTGCAAACTCAGATAGTCCTGCAACTCTAGAGTGGTCTGCTTGCCATGGTCTTGGTTTTCCAAGCAGCTCAAAAGGGCTTCCCTCAAATTGAATCATGGGATTTTGGGTATAAGGTGTGGGAGGAATTTGCTGATGCTTAAAAGCTTCCGTGATCCTAATTAAGCTAGCGATTCCAGAAGCACTAAACAAATTGCCTAAATTTCCCTTAATGGCCCCAAGAAATAAGGGGTGCTCACGTGGCAAGAATGCCTGCTTCAAGCTTTGAATTTCACTTGCATCGCCCTCTAACGTGCCTGCGGCATGACACTCCACATAGGACACTTGATCTGGTGAGCAACCCGCTTGCTCAAAGGCATCATTGATAGCTCGAACCTGGCCTTGTACTTTAGGCACTAAGATTCCGGGGCTGTACCCATCATGACAAGACCCGATCCCTTTGATAAGCCCATAAATATGACAAGCGCGTTTTTCTGCTTCCTCAAGGTCCATGAGGCAAACAAAACCTGCACCCTCAGCAGGAATGGTGCCATCAGTGTCAGCTTGAAAGGGCCTACAAAATCCCTGCTTACTAAGGGTGCCCAGCTGCGACAAGCCCATATGCAAATACATGTCGTCGCTATGCTGGACAGCTCCAACCAGTGCAAGTTTTGTTTGACCATTATTGATAAGATCGCAGGCAAGTTTGATCGCAAATAATGAGCTGGCTCCAGCAGCATCAAGCCCAAAAGCAGGCCCACCCAAAGCCAAACTCACCTTAGCAAGTAGGGCAGGTAATCCTGCAGAAAACCCGTCGTATGAACCCAGTTCTTTATGCCTTAATTTTTCCAACTGAGCATGGTCAAATCCGTTTTGGCATAACCAGAACTGTTCACAAAAACTAGAAAAAGAGCTGGAAGGAAGAGAAAGATTTCCAAGAATCAATGCACAGTTTTTTTTATCGTCTTCCCGATCCCCTCCAGCCTCTTTCAAACTTTCCCATGCTGTATATAAAACCCATTTAAACAGAGGATCCAAGGATGCTCCAGCAAATTTTTTCGGCATACTAAATACTTCATGGTCATAAAGCGTATCAAAGCCATGTACATAAGATCCCAGCATATTTTCTTTTTTAAGGCCTTGTCCTTTACAGATCACTTCGATAGAAGAACGCCAGTATCGTGATCGACATGGCTCAAAAAGGACATCGCCCTGGATGCTTAAGTCCCACAAAGTGCTAGGGTTTAAGGCCCCTGGCAAAACACAGGAGCGACCGACAATTGCGACTTCCCTCATTTTTTACACTCCTTCAGCTAAACGGGTTGAAACACCCTCAAACTTGGCAAATAATTCATCAGCCTGGTCTAAAAAATACATATCTGCACAAGCTTTACCCTCATCAACCTGACACTTTTTAAGGACACATCTGATGGGGCCCCTTTGAGGGTTTTTAATGTAAGAGTGAATTTTTGAAATCTCAGTCGTTAAGCTTGCCCCACCTAGAACATGGTAAGACCAGAGGCGGGCAAGCTGCAGCCCTCCATCATAAGCAGAGGCATGAGTAAGCCATTCCCCCTCCCCCCAATCAGTCATTTTTTGGTCAACAAGCTTTGCCTGTACTCCTTTGTTGTCTACCTGGCCTACAGCCTTCAAGCTCTGGAACTCAGAACCATAGGAGTGATTTGGCTTATCGCTAGGCCCAGCATCCATAGTTTCTTCATTAAAGCCGGACAAATCGAGAGTTTTTGGAAACGCTAAACCCTCCTTGCTCAGCTCAATCTGGGCTGAGTAAAGCACCTCACCTGACAATGAGCATACTTGGCTTGCAAACAGCAAGAGAGCATCCGATTGATCGAGTCTTTGAGCCTTAAGGACAAAGCACTCGCCTTTTGCAGAATCATTTTCAAGCTCAATATTTTTATGAACCTTCAACTGTTCAAGCTTATAAAATGGAAATGTATCTTGCAGAGGGAGCATTAAGCGATTGAACCAATCAATGACCATCACCAAGGGTATGATGACCTTACCACCAAACATATGATTGCGTAGAAAAGGATGATCCTTGACATCCATATACAGGTTCATGCTCAGTTCTTCAAAGGAAGGAAGCAATCTCTTTTTCGTCCCTATGATGACCTGAGAATCGTAGCTTCTTCCTTCGGACATTTCTTCCTTAAGCGCTTTAGAGGCAAAATGTTCCTCCAATTCCTCCCAAAAAATATTCTTGATCAAGCAGCTCTCACCTCTTTTGCGAGCCTCTTTGAAGGCCATCTTCCTAAGGACTTCATTTGCCATTGCATGATCTATTTGGCCAGATTTCAGAAAAAACGAGTCAGCCAAAGAAAACGTAAAAATAAACCTGAGAGGGTCCTCTTGGGTTAAGGCAATCACTTCCATGAAGCTTTTAACCTTGTCTATGAAGACTCTACGAAACTCATCAAGAGAATCATTAGGGAGCACCGAATCATGAACGAGCCCTAAGCCATTAATCAGGCCAGTGATGGGGCCCAGGCTTTCCCGAACCTGATGAATTTGCCTTTGGGCTCGGTCCCAATCTAGGTCTCCATAGCAAAAATAGGTCACCTCATGGCCATGTTCCCTTAAGCTGGAGACCATACGCTGAATTCCTCTAGCGTCCATGACTTGTTGAATGGCTCTGGAGGCCTCTAAGGGGGCAATTTTTTTACCCTTTTGAAGGGCAAATCCTGTTACGGCCTTACGTAGCGACTCTGCATCCACAATACCCAAAGCCCACTCAGGGTCAGCGAGCAATTTACTTCTTCCAACTAAGACTAGTTTACTGCGACACTCCTCAAGCATCTGAGTAAGAGCCTTAGCACAGCCACCAGAATCGTCCACCATCACCATGATCACATCGTCATTTTTGATCATTGGAGAGCCTGCGCTTTTTGCCTTTGGCACAGCCTCTAAACTGGCTCGATCATGCGGGACACCTAAGCCTACCTCACCCTGTGAGCCTCCAAAGGCTAGCTCGTTGAATAGAGCCTGTGCAATCTCTTGGTAGCTATTCATCCCTTGATTAATATCTATGGACTTTAAGGACCATTGAGGCTGCTTACTGTGAAGGGTTTTGCTAATTCCTGGCAATCCTGACAAAAAGCAGCGAATCGGATCATGAGCTTCAAAGCCAAAACTTCCTCCTGTATCTTGAATCGTAATGAAGGCCCCAAGCACCCCTCCAAAAATTGAAGCGGCATCCCGTGCTACTGCAAAGCACTCTTCATTGATGGCTATGGCTTCCTCGGGAGTTTTGGCTGGCCTAAGCCCCCCCATAAAGATCACAGCCCTAGCGTCTTTGGGAACTTGCTTCCCAAGCACTGCATGGATGCCCTTGCTTTTTAGCAGCTCACAAAAAATGGAGCTAAGACTGGTCCCACTATCGCTAACGAAAACCTTATGATCGGGCTTGGGCCACCACAAACCTGGCTGCGCCAATCCAAGCGGTTCCACAGGCTTCATCATCACGACATGGCGATACGGTCCTTCGACAGGCACACCCACTGTTTTTTCAAGCTTAGCCTCAGGAAAAGCTGACGTGCCTGGAGGCTCAATCAGAACTGCGGGTTCATAATGATGGTTCGGGGACTTTTTTTTTTCGCCGTCCGAAGCGGCTGCTGTTTCTGGATCAGGGTCTTGGGTGGAAATTTTTATCGCAGACCAGAGCTGGGAGATGTCATAAAGGTTTTTGAGCTGATCCACACGCTCCGTAGTCATCCCCTGCTTGGGGATCAGCTTGTCAGAGAGAGCTGATAAGATCTCTACCTTTTTTGCACCATCAATTCCTAGATCACGGTCGAGGTTTAAGCTAAGGTCAAGCATGGCTAAAGGGTATCCAGTCCTCTTGCTTATCTCTCCAAATAAAACTGTTTTTATTGCGTCTTTTGGCTCATCATTTCGCTCGTCAGGCAAGGGGTCCATATCCGCCCTACTGGCTCCCTTTAGTTTATTGAGACCCTTTTCTTCAGACATCTGCATATCAATATCCTCTATCCCCACTTCGGGATCAAAGCCAATTAGATCTTGATCTTGCGAGACCTCTTCTATCTGTTTAGCTCCTTGACGCTCAGGAACCATTGGCTCATTTAAGTCAGCTTCATTTGCTTCAGCGTCGGTTTGGAATTGTAAGCCGGACTTATCGGCACTTCCACCGAGTATCACCTCTTCAGGATCATCAACCTGAGGCATCTCATGCTTTTGCATCAAGCTTGCCAAACCTTTAAAGCTCTCTTCTGCACTTTTAAGGTAAGCAAGATGGGCCTCAGCCATCGATTTTTGAAAGGCCTCATGGGCCTCTGCTGTTTGCTTTTGAACCTCTCTAAACGCACTTAAAAAATCAGCTGCTTGAATGGCGTTCTCTTCATTAGACTCTTCAAACTTTGACATACTAGCTTCCTTTGCTACCGTTTGCTCTAAATGCGACCTAAGCTTGAGGGCACCTTTGTTATAGTCCTTCGATAAGCTTTCCGCTTTGTCTTCAGCGAAACTTGAGATTCCCTCACGTGCTTCTTGCCCTATATAGGAGTCTTCAGGGTGCTTAGGGATATGAAAGCCCGTCCACAAGGCCCCTGTGTCTATTTTAACCCCTTTGCTTATCAAAAGCCCGACGACATCCAAAAATTTAGCTAAGGCAGATTCATTTTCTAAGCCAGCAAAGGAGCAAGTGGTCACTGGTTTTCTTACGAGGGTCTCTTGGACTGATTTAGTTAGCGTCTGTTTATGTCCAAGCTCTAGAAAAAGATTACAGCCATCGAGGTTCATGGTTTCAATAATGCTTTGGAAACGTATCGGTTGGGCCAATTGAGAAGCTAGCAAACTTGGGATTTCAATAGGATCTTTAGGATAGAGTGAAGCAAAACGACCCGAGTAAACCCTCATTTTTAAGGGTTTGAACCCAACTTTTTGTAATAAAGATTCATAATCAGGTACATAAGAAGCGAGTAAAGGAGAGTGAAAGGCTGCGCTTTCTGCTAAAAGTTCGGTGTCAATTCCTTTTCTGTTTAGCTCTTGCTCTAATGCTTTTATAGACTCCCTATTACCAGCCATAATCTGCCACTTTGGAGCATTGAAGCACGCAAAGTAGCATTCATTTAGAGGTAATGCCTCGAGGGAATTTTTAATGCTTGCTTCAGGGGCAAAAACGGCAAGCATAGCGCCTAGTTCTTCGGCTCTAAGCTTCGATTTGAGGATTCCGTAATTTCGGGAAATCCTCATCAACTGCTGCTCATCGACAGCACCGCCTGCATACAATGCCAGTAGCTCACCAATATTATGACCCCCGATAGCCTGAATCGGTACCCCTAAGCTAGCAAAAAGATCAAATAAAGCCGCTCCAAATCCAACGATTGCTGGTTCAGCTAGCTGGTCTTTACTCAGTAGCTCTGCACACTGCTGCTCCCTCCGCAAGTAATTTTGAGCAAGGGCCTTTGGAAATATCAAGTCAATCATTTCTGCAGCATCTTCGTGAGGTAATGAGTCTATTTTTTTTTGCCAAGAGTCAAAGAATTGGGGAAAAAACAAAGCTAAATCTCGTCCCATATCAGGGGCCTGGCTCCCCTCACCACCAAAAAGCAAGGCTACCTTCTGCTCCTCAAAGCCTGCTCCAAGCCTCACATGCTCGCAGGTAAAGTCATTTTCTGACTCACCTCTAAGGCCCTGCATTGCTTTTTGCAACTTTGTTTTGAGGTCATGAAACGTTTGGGCGACAACAACCACGCGATACTCACTGCTGGGATGATAAGATTGTTGGCACTCGCAGGAAAACCACGAGAAGGCTCGGTCTTGAAACTCATCAAGCTCTAGAAAGCATGCTTCTAGCTCTTCTAAAAGCAGCTCCTTACGACTAGCCCCCCACACAAAAAGCTCATATGGCCAAGATCTAATATGCTGGCCTCATAAGTGACCGATATTTTAGTTTCAATATTACAGCAGGTTACGCACTATCTAAGACTTCCAGTGTTGACGGTCT
>JABSRF010000093.1 GCA_013215275.1 Oligoflexales bacterium
CAAAAGGCTATCAAAACCCATTTGCCAAAAAACCTCAATTTTACCATTTAAAAGATCGCTTGATTAGGGACTAGATGAGTTTAGTATGGTGCTACTTTGTGGAAACTTCTGCTTAATATAGATACTTTTAGGGTACTTGGCCTTGAGTTTGTCTAAGTAAGCAAGCAAGCTGTTTTTATCAATCTCTGTAGAGTTTGTCTGTCGAGGTTTTCTCAGTTTAATGACAGCAGCTCGTTCCTGTTTTAAATAAGTCACTTCAACAACTTGCTTACCTTTGGCACTCCGTGCCGGTCGGATCAAACGTTCATACTTCTTTTTAAGGCTTGCATAGGCCTTTTCATGCTTCGACTGTTGATCATGATACTCACCAATTTGAGATTTCATGGACTCCACACTCTGAGAGAGGCTGTTCAGCTCCTGATCTTTTTTCTCATTGTCATCTTGGACTAAGTTAATCTGCTCACGAGCACTAGCAAGCTGCGTTTTAAGGGCTTGCTGACTCTGCTCTCCCTGCTGGTAAGCAAGCTGCAAGGACTTTAGAGCCGTTTGAGATTTCTGAAAACTAGTTTGAGCCTCTCTAAGCTGCTGACTTAGACTCAAATTGATTTGTTGTTCGGCTTTCAATCCTTGATTGAGGCTAGTAAAGTTTTGTCTCAATTGAGTGAGTTTCTGCTTCTGCTGGGCAAATTGTTTTTTTTGTTCTTCTTTATCTGCCTGGAGGTTGATCACCTGCATTTGCAGGTATGAAAGCTTGCTTTCTTTATCGGATAAACTTGTAGCCAACCTAGCATTACGCCTTGCTGACTCTTCTGCCTCAACACTGAGGCGTTGCTCTACTTCTAAAGCTTCCTGAAGTTGCTTAACTAAATCCCAATTAGAGATGACCAGCACCACCATGGTCAGCATAAAGATCATAGCGACCACGGACATCATATCCGCGAATGAGGGCCAAATACTGTGATCCGAAGCAGATCCGCCACCATTTAAGCGCTAATCGGTAAATCCTTGATCCGGCATATTTCTCCCTACAGACGAAACCCTTGCTTCATGGTTTGATCAATTTTTTTGAGGCCTGAAGAAATTTCTTCCCAATCTTGCAAGTGACTCTTAATCACATTTTCCAGAGCTCGGCTTGCTTCGCCAATACTTGTTTGGGTACCGCTCAGGCCAGTGACCATTGCTTCAAGCTTCTTTCCTAAACTAGTCAACCGTGCAGCCATTTGCTCTTCGGTAGAGGAAAACCGAGGAACCAATGATGTTGCAGTGACTCTCTCAACAAGCTGGATCACATGGGTTTGGCAATCCGACAGTTTGCCGTAAAATTAGCCAAAAAAAACATAAGCAAACATTGCTGTCATGGTTGTGGACAAAGCGGAGGACATACCGCTTATCACAGTGCCCATGCCCGAGGTATCAGTAAGCGATTGCAGCAGGTCAGATGCTCCTGAAAGCGCAATAGCCAGGGAAATAATTGTCCCCAACATCCCAGCTAAAATCAAAGTATTGTGGACATAGCGTGGGTAAGATGCCTTAGTGCTTTGTTCAGCTACCAAGACAGAAGCAAGGCTTCCATGGTTGATTTGATAGCTTTTTTCCCACATAGTGCGCAGCATGCTATAACGCACCCCTATCAGGGAGTCAGGATGGACAAATTCATCAAGATTCTCTTTATCCTGGTGGATATTTGCCATGAAAGTAGCGATATTCTTCTCTTCAAACCGGTACCTAAACAGCAGAAGCATAACTTGAACAATCCCCGAAAGGAACAATAGTATGATGCCTGCATTTAGAATCATCCCCACATGAGACCATTGCTCCACATAGTATAGTTTAAAGAGAAGCCGATAATTCCACGCGATCACCGCTCCTGAGAGGAGGATAGCAAAAATCATCCGGTATATGACTGTTTGGCTAAATTTGCCCTCTTTCACAAAGCTGCCCCTATATTAGTGGATGGTACCGTTGTCAAAGAAATGATCTATAGTATCCAGGATAGCAGCCTTTTCGCAATAGCAACAAAACGATCACTTAGGTTTTAATGATTTTTTCACCATCAAATTTCAGATGGTATTGGGCGAGGACAAGCTGTAGGCTATCAATAGCTTCTCTTGGCCCAGGGAAAGGAGACTTAGACACACTTTGCAGGCAAAGGTTAATTTGTTTCCATGCAGGCTTTGCGGTTTCTCTATCACTCCAGTCTGTGCTGACAACATCATCAAAATCTTGCTCACTCATATAGTCGTGCGCAATCGTCAAAAGAGCGTCGAGTAAAGGCTCTGGAATTTTCAGTTCGCTCATTAGCTGTTTGCCTTATATTGGTCGCAGTTCAAAAAGAAGGATAGACTCCAACAGTAAGTTTATTACAGACAAGTATACACCGTACACCAGTAAAGTGATACACTGCTACCAGCTATTCATTACAAAATCGAGTGTTTTTTGAGGGCGATCGCATTTTCTGCTTGATTTCAAGGTTAAATCTGAGAACGGCTTTGCAAAAAACCTCTTAGGAAAGCCCAAGGGCTGGGCTAGTAGAGGAATGAAGGCTATGGTTACTTACTTCTTCTTTTGAACAATCTCTTTTAACTGGCTAGCAGCTTTGAAGGTTGGTACCCATTTTGCTGGTATTTTTATCTCCTCACCAGTTTGAGGATTACGACCAGTTCTTGCGCTGCGTTTATTACGAGTGAATGAGCCCAGGCCAGCAAGCTTTACACCCTCTTCGGTTTTAATTCCTGTATGGATTCCCTCTATCATGGCATCTAACCAACGAGCTGCTTCAGCTTTAGAGGTTTCCATTGTTTCAGCCAAGTGTTCGGCAAATTCTGTCTTGTTCATATTGAAGTTCCTTATCTTACTGCCATAGACTATTGCTACCTTCCAGATTATACAATGGGTTGATGATTTCAAGCATCAGCTAAAGGATAATTAGAGTGCATGGCGAAAATTTGTCAGCACGCCTTGCTATCATGAGATGTTAACTTGCTAATAGTAGTAAGATATCTTGGTGCCACAAGCCTGCACTACGGCTTCAGCGCTGGTATTCCGCAGATGCAGCTTGCTTAATGGCAAGATTGTTCGTTCAATTTTTGGGCAGGGCATTGATTTAGCTTGCCTCCTACGCAGGAGCAAAAGTGATCTGGCGGTTTTATTTGTATTAGAAAGAAAACAAGACCACTGGAGAAACTATCTGAAGCTCGTTCCTCTTGCATCAATGGACAGGGTCGGAGAAAATGCCAGGATCGGCAAGAAGATAAAGGGCAAGAGCACTAAGCCAACGGTATAGCCCCAAGACTTATCAAACATTTTTCGAAGGTCATTCATAGCCCATATTTGAAAAAATAGAGATAGGTAAAAAAAAATAACACTGAACCCTAAGCCCGAGACCTTGGGAAGACCACCAAATTGCTCTAAACCTTGTAGAACTAGGGGAACTAACCAAACAATGGTCCACCAAGGGGGTCTGCCTATGATCTGAGTAAATACGACCATATTGTAAACTGGAACAAGAGCTAGATATCCTGGCTTTCCGAATTTTTTGAAAATAAACCAGAAACTGCCAAATATGATGATTAAAAATAGTCCTACCCCGAAGTACATAACGCGAACCAGCGAATTCACCTTTTGAGTCATAGTAGAGGTTGATTTATGATCTCTGGCAAGGTTTGCAGCAAGTCCTATTTCATCAGTGATAGGATTTGGAAGAATCCGACCGTCCGACAACTTGTATTTAAATCGCTTGATACTCTTTAACTCAGCAATAAAATTCCGATCGCTAAAAGGATTATTATAGATAAACAAGACTTTTAATCTTTTTAATTTAGTAAGGGGCTCTATCCGTGCAATCTGATTATCATGCAGTTCCAAATGAAAGAGGTTAGGAGCCGATAAAATAGGCTGAACACCACTTAACTTGTTTTTTCCCAATTTTAGAACTTGTAACCTAGAAGTAAAACCTACTCCCTTTAGAGATGCAATCTGATTCTGTTCTAGGTTTAAAAACTTCAAAGCTCTCAATTTGTTGACAAAACTTACTTGGGAGAGCCTATTATTTCCGAGGTTAAGAGCTTTTAGCCTTACCAAACCAGCAAGGCTTGAAGCATCTTCTATATAGTTGTTATATAAATCGAGGTGGCTAAGGATCCTAAGGTTTTTGAGGATGCTAATGTCATAAATTGAGTTATGATTTAGTTTTAGGTAACTAAGCTTCATCAGGCCCGATAAAACAGCCAGGTCCTTAATCGAGTTTTCTCCAGCTTTCAAAGTTTCTAATTTTGTTAAACTACTTAGAGGAGTCAACTCAAAAAGGCCAGTCCGCTCGATATTCAAACTTCTGAGGTCTGGCATTTTTGTGACGAAAAAAACACGCTGTAAAGGATTGCCACTGACATCCAAGACCTTAAGACTAGTTAAGCTACGAAGGTGTATACCAGAGCTTAATTTATTGCCTCCAATCATAAGAATCTGCAATGAATTATGCTTGGATAAAGCAGCAGCATTTTCAATGAGGTTGTTGGAAAGGTCTAAATGCTGGATTGATCTTAAGTTTTGTAAAGGAAAGATATTACTAACCTTGTTATCGGACAAATGCAACCTTCTCAGGCTTTGCATTGCTGCAATTTGGGAGATATCAGAGATTTGATTGCGCTCTACTTTGAGGATCTGAAGCCTATTGAGCCTGCCAAGCCCTCGCAAGCTAACGATATTGTTTTCGCTCAAATCCAAAGATACAAGCTGACGAAAAAAACTGAGTGGAATCAAATTTTTTATTTTCTTGCCTCGTAAAGACAAAGAGGTTTTTGTACTTAATTTACTATATAAGTCTTTACAAGTTGATGCCTTTGCTACTTTCTTAAGTTCGTTTATGGTATGACTGATATCTTTATTCTTGCTGCTACACACCTTAATGAAGCGATTGCCTTGAGCAAAGGAGTGGGAACAAATCATAAAAAAGCACAAAGAAAAAATAATCTTTAAACCAATCTTACAGAGTGTCATCATTTGACCCTTAATTATGCTCATGGTCTCGTAAAATCCTGGCCATAATGGAAACAGGTCCCAGTTAGCTTACAGGTAATCTGAGGCTCCGTATCAAGGGGATAACAATTATAATCCACCTCTACTTGAATCGATGAAAAAGTCAAAGCAAAGGCTAGGGCTGCCAAGACAGCAAGTGCAAACCCTACAAACGGAATCCCTCTTATAGCATTTACCGCTACACCCGCACCGTCAATTGCAAACCCCAAAGCTAGTGCTGCTGTAAAGATTTCAGGAGACAAATCTCCTAGTACAATGCCAGCAAAACCGCCACTATAAGCTGCACCAGCGATTGCAGTCTTCTTTAATGCCGTCTTACCATTTTCCTTTGCAGCTTTAGCGGCAGTAGCACGAGCAATCTTATTTTGAGCTGCTTCACGAGCTTTAGCACCTGTGGTTCGAAACTGCCCTTTCAAAATATGCCTGGAGGCAAGCTCTTTGCCGAGTGCATCACTTGCTCCTTTTTCAATAGCATCTTCAATTCCCTGTTTTGTGGTTTGCGTCGTGGCTTTTTTGATTGCCTGTTTTTCGAGATGGTCACTAACAGCCTTGGCAGCTTGCTCATCAGCTTCTTCCGCAGCCTCAACAATAAACTTTTCCATGGTTTCTTTCGCTGCTTTAGCTGCAGCTTCCTCTGCCGCTTCTCTTGCTCCCTTGACAACTAAGTCGGCAGCGATCCCTTTTGCGGCTAGCTCTGCAGCCTTGTCTCTAGCAGCCTTCTCAGCTGCTTCTGTAGCAGCCTTTTGCGCTGTCCTTTGAGCTGCTTTCTTTCCAACCCATTTGGTTAAGCTTTTTGTGGTTGCTTTTTTTGCAGCAGTTTTTGCTGCGGCCTTGCCAACGACTTTTGCCGATGCCTTACTGATAACCTTGGATGTTGCTTTTTTTAAGATCGCTCCGGTGCCTGCAGCTCCAGCTGCCACCAAGCCAAGAATCGTTCCAAAACATAAGGCGTCATAACCATTTGATGGTGGCTTCGTAACGATTTTTTCTTGATGAGCATTGCATGGCAAAGAGGCATCATCTTTATAAAAAGTGGCTGGAATAGGGCCAGGAATCATGGTGCCACCATTATCTATAAGCTTTACAAATTCGTAAAAGAACAGGCATGAGTGACCAGTCCCTGGATCTTCCCTGGTCGTTGCCTGCCCGGTGCATTCCATCTGAACGTTTTGTACCCAGCCTTTGTTGTCGCATCTAATTGGCTGCCCGCGTGGAGGGTTAGAAACCGAATCTGTAGAGACATAAAGAGGAGGCTTTTCATCTGCAGCAGATAGCTCATTCAGGTTCTTACAGACGGCATTACCGTCTGAATCTCTCGAGACGAGCACTGTACCTCCTGGACAACGCTCAAGGGCATCTTGACATAGGGCACCCTTCTCGTTGCTTTTCCCTGGAATCGGTGTAAAGGGAAATCGGCACTCGCAGATCACAGAGCCATCACTTTCGTACCCCTTTATAAACGCACCTGTGTTGCATTCATAATCCACAAGTGCGTGCCGCGGAAGGGAGACAACCTCTGGCTTTTTTGGAAAGGTTCCCAGGTTGAACTGCTTCTTGCCTTGGTTCAAAGGGCACTCAGCGTTTTGACCAAAATACTCATCCGGCCTATGGATGATCTGATAAACAAACTCTATATCTTCAGCAATGTCACAGTTTTCTGCTTCGTCCCCAAACTCATCCCTACAATAGGGATTGATATAAACAACAGGCTCGAATGGAAAGCATGGTGAAAGCTGTCCGGTTTCTCCTTGCAGATTGAGTCCAACAATCTCATCAGCCTTGTTTTTTCCAGAAAGTAGGCAACTTGGATGAGCAACATTTCCTTCGGGACAGTTTTTTACCTGATCCTCATTAGGGGCTCGATCTACTTTTGCTTCTGGATATTGAAAATCATCAGGAGGCAACAAGGTAAGCTGAGAAAGGTTATAATATCCATCAGCAGCAGTGGTAACTTCGGAGGTATGCTCACATGCAACGCCTCCTACATCTTTCTCGCTACCATTGAGGCAATTATAAAGCAGGGTGTGCCCGTAAGAGTATTGTCTGTTTTTATAGCGAGCCTGCTTCTTAATAACCTGAGGGTTGGTGATAAAGCTCACCAAAGTTTTAGCCAGTTCATCCCGGGCAAACTGCATACTATTTTTCTTGACGATAGATGTCGTCGACTCATTAGATAAGGTGGATAAGCCCACCAAAGAAAGAATTGCAGTGGTGATAAACATCGCTAGAACAAGAGCCGACCCCTTTTGTTGATCTTTAGTTTTTAATCGTTTATTGCTCACCCTATGTCCTTCCATAATTAACTATTTAACGCTCTCGACAACATCTAATCGTGAACGTACAGTGAAGATCACAAGCTTCTCTAAACGTACCAAGTTCAAGGTTTGGTTGTTTTATAGTGTTTTTGCATGTACAGTTTTTGCCTGTAGGAGAGCCCCAGATACCGTTAAGCCATCCGTAAGGACCACAATCAAAGACAAAGCCGATTTCTTCATCCACGGTATAGGTTTTATCCTTGCAAATAACCGGCTCGCAAACGGCTGTTTCACTGCTACCATCAATCTTGGTACCCATATAACGTTCATCAGCCTTGCACTTATGGTTATCTAAAATACAAACTTTGGAGAGTGCAGACCCCGTTTCCCTGTAAGGTGGAAGGCAATTGCATACGGGCTCACTATCTTTAACCTCAATTAAGGTATAGTTTGGAGGACAACCTCCGGTATAATCTGAATAACGACCTAACTGGGCTACATCGATTGGACTAGCATGCTCGGTTGAGTGTTTTCCCTCTTTTCCATTTAACCAAAAAGTGCCATCTCGAGGGATGCTTGGCAATTGCCTCCGAAGTCGAGTTTGAGCGCTAGGGGCTCGGTCTCTTTTTTTATGGACATGCTTTACCTGGTAGCGAATATTGATTGACTGCGCTCGATAACAATTCGAGCTAAGGGGAGCATTGTAATTTGAATTTCGTACCTCTCTTCGTATTTCATTTGCTCCCCTAGGACAAGTCGCCCAGAAATAGGTCTTTACCTGTATGATACACCTATAAGGATCTTTAACAGGATCACAACCTCGTTTTCCCCTAATGTCGTACCAAACTCCATCTTTATGGGAGTCACCAGCCCCTCCTGAAACAATGCGTTGCTCAGCATTGTAATTGCTTAGGTCCTTGGGGGGGACATATAAATTAAACTCAACCTGCTCATTTGGGTCGACTACATCACAATATGTGATCTCTCCACTAGAATCACGAACCTTACTTGAGCTATAGTCCTTTTCACTCGCAAGCTCTCTGGTCCAAGCACAATTTGCTAAGCGCCTGTTTACTGACTGGGCAGCACTAAACGCAATTGCCTCAGGGTTTTGAGCAATTTTTTCAACTCTCTTTGCGACCTGTCTCATCACATTGACAAAGTTTACTTCTCTAAGATTTTTACGAGACTTGGAGTAGTAAGTCAGACCAATTCCAGTCACCACGGAAATAATTCCCACAGCAACTAAAAGCTCTAAAACTGTGATACCTTTTTGACTTCTACTCTTCATCTTGATCTCAGATTACCCCTATCTATTCGAGCCGTAACGGCTAGGTTGACAGCAGTATAATTGTCGGTCTATGCAAGCAAAATCACCAAAAACATTCTCATCCAAATCGTCCTCTTGAGGCACAGAGTCCCCTGCTGAACTAAACCACTGGAAGGTACAAGTCCTAACCTGGTCCGGTTTATGCTCACAGGCAAACTCGCAGTTGTTACGAGAAACTTGAGTGATCCAAGCACCATCGGGACAATCGTCGTATACCCCCATGACAGCGCAGTCAAATGCAGAGTCTTCTCCTACACAAATGAGATCTTTACGACCTTTTCCTGACTCGTCACGATCCACGTCCCTGACGCCTCTGACGTATTGGTCTTCATTGCACGCTAGCTCATCCTTAGCTAAGATTCTACAAACAGGAACCATCAAACCAGTTTTTGGATCTCGGCGTTCAGTCACCCTTACAAAGGGGTAGACACACTCACACTTAGCTTTTCCATACTCATCATAGCCAACCAAAGTCGCGTAGAATCCTTCAGAAAACTCGCTAGAAAAACTCGCTCGATCTGAGGCAGAATCAAATTCCTGCAAGTCAGGAACGCCGCTTCCGCACTCACTGAACCTATGTGGCCCCAAGATCTGGGTTGTAGACATTGAGGTATACCTTCTCACCTTGGGGTAAGGAGGTATCTCTTTACCAAGTAGAGAGAATTTTCCCGACTTTTGCCTTACCTGGTAAGAGAAAAACACCTGAGTTGCCCCCTTATGACAGTCCGGATCAACCTCAACTTGATCCTCTTCTGAGTCGAACTCACTTGAGTCTCTATTACAGGTGACAAAGAAATCAGTGTCTGCCTCAAATGCACACCTTTCATCATCTTCTTCGTCGCAAATTTTGCCATTTATATCGTAGTAAACCTTTTTGCCACGTTCGGGATTAGTCAGTGCTTTTCCATCTATCCCTGAGGCGTTTGTAATTTTAAAAAGGCCAAATTCGTGCTGCACTGGATTTAAAGGGTTTACGACGTTCTTTTTCAGGGCTTTAGTGCAGTTAAGCCCAGTTTCTCCAGGAAGGGCAACTCCCAACACGCAGCCTGCTAGCGTTGGGTTTTTATCATGCCTAGAAACAGTGTAATAAATATCAGCTGGTGATTTTAAGCTATTTTTGATAACCGTAGCGATACGTCTCTGTACATCTCTTAGCCTTGCCTTTCGCTTGCCCTTTGAAACCTGACCGAAGTAGGTGTTTGACGCAGCGATGGCAATACCTATGATTGACAAGGCTACAATGACTTCGGTGATTGATACCCCTTTTTGGGATTTCAGCTGCTTACGAAAGCTCATTTTCTTTAAGTACCTAAAAATAAAAACTAAACCTTTTGTGAAGACAGTTACGTATCGGCAACTAGGCAAAAATTCTTAAGTTCTTACGTAAGACTCTAAACAACATTCTTTTTGTTTTTAGATTATAGATAGTTACGTGCGATAAGTGCGATAGGTTATTTTAATCCTGCAAAGAACTGAGCTTTTCTCCTTTTAACCTGCAGACTAACAGCTCATTTATGGATCACTGGTTTAAAGCCCTTTTTAATCTATTTGACCAGATGTCAAAAGTGCCTTCTTCACTTGCCCTTTCAGCCCAGACTATGATTGCATTTCCCTTAGAATCAAAGGATAAAAATGGATTATAAGAGTCCTTCCCACTATTGCTAATCAGCTCAGGATCCACCCAAGAACCATCGAATCTGACCCCCCAGATTTCGTACTGTGAGTTTTGTGACTTACCCCATAGGGCAATTCCATTGCCTTCTTTGTCAAAGAAGAATTCATGATCTTGGTTAGAATCAGCAGCCCCTTGGTGAAGGAGTATAGCAGGTTCCCAAACGTTTTTTTGTGCATCTAAGCGATTCGCCCATAACTTATAGCTATTGCCATCAAACTCAGTCCATAAGATGATTCCGTTTCCTTTTGGATCATGATAGATTTTTGCCTTTGTTGCTGCGGTAGCATCTCCAATATCTAAAGGGGTTGCAGGAACCCAATTTGAGTTGATAAAGCTACTAACATGGACCTTTAGAACCCCAGAATGATATTCCGACCAGATGGCAACGGGCCTATTTAAACTGTCAAAACTCAGGTCTGGAGGGCCTGAAGCTGAGCCCCAGTCTTTGTTCTGGATATGTTCTGCTTCACTCCAAGTTTTAGCCTGAGTATTGTACTGATTAAACCAAATAGTTTTGCCGCCTTCTTCTTCGGTATTCATCCAAACCGCCATAGGGACATCATTTTGGTCAAGCTTTATCCTAGGGGTCATGCCATCTAAATGTCCTGACTTAGGTAACATGTTGGCTGTACCCCAAGTTCCTTCTTCATACCTATTGGCCCAAATCTTAGCATCACCCGCTTCGATGCCTGCCCAAATCACATAAAAGATTCCATTTGCAGTAGCAACTGCTTCAAAGCTAAACTTATCTCCTACTACTCCTGAGCTAGGCCCGATATTTTCAGGATTACTCCAAGTGCCCTCAATATAGAGGCTCGCTAACATACCTTGTTCCCCAGGCCAAATTGCAAGGATGTTACCTCCTGGCTCCCTCACAAACTTAGCAGCAGAGTAGACGATGGAACCGATGTCATCTGCTTGGATAACTTTAGCTCCCTCCCATTCTGAACCTGAGTAGGAGTTACTCCAAAAATTTCTCTTATCACTATCGTCTTCTTCTCCAAATTGGGTCCAAAGAGCTAAAGCATGATCCGATGAATCAAAAAAAACGTAAGCTAAATCAGCAGCAGCAGATACGCTTTGCTCAAGAGCGACGGGCCCCTGCCATGTGGCTAACTTAAACTGACCGGGGAAAGCGGTTTGGGATGGGCTTCCAGTTTCTGGAGCTTCTTCTTGCTTACCTTGCTCAGTAGGCTGATCGGAGGGTGAGCTGCTTCTCTTGGTTCTTTCAGATCCACCGGAACTTTTGTTAGTACAAGCAGAATTAAATATGAGTGTCAAAATCAAAAAATTGCTCACTATCATAGTCGCTTGGCTCACTAACTCTCCTTCAGTCTTGGTGTTTTTTTCACTTTGCACAACGGTACTTAACGGAATGATATGGACCGCACTTTAACAAAGAAACGTATAGCTGGGTTTATCCTAATGAAGATGGTGATCGACTTTGGGTTTTGCTAGAGTATTCGTTATTTGCTGGGAATCTTGAATAAAATAATTAAAGAATTATGTGAATTAGTTTATACTTATAAAATCCAACGGAAAGCCTGGATAAGGCCTACCCATCCTTGGTACCGTTTATTTAAGCCCTAAGCAAGGACGCAGGGTGAGACGGTGGGACGGTGTCATTGAGTCACTTTTCACTAGGGAACTAAATGGACTTAGAGAGCTTAACTCATCATTTTCAAGGATTACCCACCTCCCATGATCATTGTAGCCTTAGATTTGTCAGAAAGTGCTACCAGAGCATGGAGGTTAGGCGTAATATTCTTCAGCCTATTGGAAACGAATCTGACTCGGGTTATATGTTATCTGTCTACAAGAACGGCGGATATGGTTATGCTGCTACTTGCGATTTAAGGCCTAGCTCCTTACGGCAAAGTTATGAGATAGCATTAAAAAGAGCTGAGTATACAGCAGACAAGTCAATCTTCGATTATTCCAAGTTAGCAGCAGCAAGCACACAAGGTAGCTACAAGACTTCCAAATACAAGCTTTGGGGAGACATAAGCTTCTCAGACAAAGTTGACCTTTTAACCATGCTCAACGAAAAATTAAAGACTGATCCGAAAATAGTGGAATGGTCAGCCTCATTACTCGATATAAATGAAACACATCTATTTATTAACAGTTCAGGTGCTGCATATGAGCAAGAGTTCCAATTTTTTATCCCAAACTTGGAAGTTTACGCTAATGATGGAAGTGACACCGTTCATCGGTCATTGAAGGGCAGAGGTTTTGCAAAACAAGGTGGCATAGAGATCATTGAAAATATGAACTTAGCCAAAATTTGTGAGGAAATATCCAGTGATGTGAAGTGGACCCCACTGTCCAGACCAAAAATAGCTTTGTATAAGTAAAACTAAAACTTGTTATTGAATGCTATAA
>JABSRF010000094.1 GCA_013215275.1 Oligoflexales bacterium
ATTTGAAACCTCAAATAGCCAAATATATCAACTACCTAAATTGCTTACTAGTTAGTCAATAGTATGGGACCAGTGCCGTCTCTGATGAGAACATAAAAATTGGGGTCATTTTATGATGGTCAATATTGCGAATTTCTTTGACCATTTGTAGGCCATTAAACTCGCCGGGCATATTGTGGTCGGAAATAATCAGGCTAAGATCTTTTTTTATCTTTGCTTTTGCAATTCCATCATTGCCATTTACAGCTTCCACCACATGAAACTCTTCGCCCAACGCAGTTTTAACCTTTCTCCGCGTGACTGACGAGTCGTCGATGACTAAAATTTTTTTCATGGGCTCCTCCTAATGATATTATAGGAGGTAATGCTGAAAAATGCATCTAAACGATGCTGGAAAAGAGCAGTGAGATCAGATGCAATCGCCTTTTAGCTCTAGTGCTACTGGGCAGTGATCGGACCCCATGACATGCGCATGGATATGGGCAGCTTCCATTTGGTCCTTAAGAGACTCTGATACGCAGAAATAGTCAATACGCCAACCCACATTTTTTTCCCTTGCTCGAGTCCTATAGCTCCACCATGAATACTGGTCTTTTTCTTGATTGAAAAACCGAAAGGTATCGATAAACCCGTGGTCAACATAACGGTCAAAGCCGGCTCGCTCCTCAGGGGTAAACCCAGCATTTTTAACATTTGATTTTGGGTTTGCTAAGTCAATTTCTTTGTGGGCTACGTTGAGATCTCCGCAGAAAATAACAGGCTTCTTTTTCTCTAGGTTTTTCAAATATTCGAAAAAGGCTAAGTCCCATGAACCGCTTCGATAGGAAAGGCGTTTCAACCCGTCACCTGAATTAGGCGTATAAACTGTGACTAGGTAAAAGCTAGTATACTCATGGGTAATGACACGTCCTTCTTGATCATGCTCAGAAACACCTATGTCATATGAGCAGTTGATAGGATCAAATTTTGTAAATATCGCTGTACCTGAATACCCTTTTTTTTCAGCTGCGTTCCAAAATTGTTTGTAACCTGGTAGGTCTAGCTCTACTTGGTCTGGGTGTGCCTTTGTCTCTTGAAGGCATAGGATATCAGGTTTGTAATCCTCAAGATACTTATGAAAATCACCTTTTTTGAGGATTGCTCTGATGCCGTTTACATTCCATGAGGACAGTCTAATGGTCATAGTTTTTTTCCTGATTAGAATTTAAGAGATAAAATAGCAAATGCAAGCTCCATTGCAATTTCCTTGAGGTAATCATAGCGACCTGATGCACCACCATGTCCTGAGTCAAAATTCATATGCAGTAGGATTGGCTTATTCCCGGTGTTGCAGTCTCTGAGCTTTACGACCCACTTTGCAGGCTCCCAGTAAGTGACTCGCGTATCAGAGATTCCAGCAGTCACCAGCATCGCTGGGTAAGGCTGCTTGCGCACATTATCATAGGGTGAGTACGATTTAATATAATCATAGTAGGTTTTGTCGCTTGGGTTACCCCATTCGTTGTACTCAGATGTGGTGAGAGGCAAGCTTTCGTCAAGCATGGTTGTTAACACATCTACAAAAGGCACCTGCGCAATAATACTTGCGAATAAATCGGGTTTCTCATTGGCAACCACTCCCATTAGCATTCCACCCGCACTTCCTCCACAACCAATAATCTTGCCCTTTTGGGTGTATCCGGTAGCGATCAAGTGCTCAGCAACACATAGGTAGTCTATAAAGGTGTTCTTTTTTTGCAGCATTTTACCACTTAAATACCACTCTTGTCCCAGGTCCATGCCTCCTCGCGTGTGGGGAAGTGCGATGGTAAAACCTCGATCAAGCAAAGGAAAGCATGCAGTATTGAAATCTGTTTCCAGACTGACTCCATAGGCACCATATCCATAAAGAATTAATGGCTTGTCTTCCTTATTTTGAGTGTCTTTGTGCATGACGATTGAAACTGGAATTTTAACTCCGTCATGGGAAGTCGCAAAAACTCTTTTAGTGAGGTAGTTACTTTCATCAAATTTTGCATCGGGAATTTGCAGCTTTTTCTTCAAGACCTTTACTTTTGTATTCATGTCGAAATCGTAGGTACTAGGAGGGTTCCTTAAAGTCTGGTAGCAGTACCTAAGAATACTGCAATGGTAATCTCTATGTCCTTGGATACTCACATCAAAAACTTCTTCATCAAAGCTTATGACTTCGCTTTCTTGTGTGTTGAAGTGATAAATGAGGATTCCTGGCTGACCATTTTGTTTATCTTGGATCACTAAATAGTTTTGATAGACACTGTAGCATTCAATAAGTCGTCCATGCTTGTGAGGGATTAGGTCTTTCCAAAAGGCTCTATCCGGCTTTTCAATCGGCGTCGTTACAATCCGGTAGTCGATTGCATCAATGTTCGTGCGGATGATGAACTGATCCTCATGGTCGCTGACATCGTATTCATGATCTTGGGCACGCTTTTCTATCATTTTTAGTGATTGATCGATGGAGTCTGCAGGCATATAGTGCCATTCACTTGTATTGTTTCCTTCCAAGCAAATATAAATGAAACGAGAGCTCTCCGATTTATCAAGGGACACAAAAAACCTAGAGTCCTTTTCTTCATAAATTAAAGTATCTTTTTTGACCTCACTACCTAGGGCATGTGAGTAAACCCATTTAGGTCTGTGATTTTTGTCAAGTTTGCAGTAATAGAAACCTCTGCTATCATTCGTCCATTCAAAGCACTCTGTTGCTCCTTCAATCACATCGGGAAGAAGCTCTCTCGTCGTGAGGTCTTTAATGTAAATGGTATATTCCTCTTCACCATTTTCATCGACGCTAAAAGCAAGGTAACGATGGTCAGGGCTATTCACGCAGCAGCCAATTTCACAGTAAGGTTTTGACTCTGCTAGCTCGTTGACATCTAGTATGGTTTCTGTTGATTGTAGGGCTTCCGATTTAGACCTTTTATACACCGTGTACTGCTGGGACTTTTTGATCTCAGAATAATACCAAAACGGCCCATCTTTTACTGGTACGGATCGTTCTTCGTCATTTATCTTCAGCTTAAGCTCTTCGAATAGCTGATTTTGTAGTTTTTCGGTGTCTTTAAGAGCATTCTGGGTATATTCATTTTCTGCATGAAGATGCTCCTTTACTTTTGGGTTTTCCCAGTCTCTAAGCCAATACCATGGGTCTTGTCTTGTGTCTCCATGCATTTGAAGTTGTTTTGACTTCCTTTCAGGAATAGGAGGGAATGTTCCTACCAAAAGCTTTTCTCCTTGTAAGATTGTCATGCAGTCAGCGCCTGCATTTTTTTATGACTTTAAGCCAAGTTCAATAGGCTTTAACCTGCTCTCAATCGTCTGATAAAAACCCTTGAGATGTGGTGCTGGAACGCTAAAGGCATTTATCCGCAGGCGAGTTATGTTGCATTAGACTTTTACTCGAGGTAAGCAGTAAATTCCAGGTTAAAACCCAAACAAGAAACAGATATATATAGATAATATTTGAGTCGAAAAGGCTATTCTGAGTGAGGCCGTTAACCAGGTTGGCTACGAATGCAATCAATAGTGCTACAAAAAGCCATCTGTGTTCTGTTTGGCTCGAGATTTTTTTAAATGAAAAAACGATGAGGGACAGACCTGTTACGACCCCAATCATACCTAAGATTCCGATATTAGAAAGAATTTCTAGATATAGGTTGTGTGCATTGTATTTGTTAAGGAGGCTTTCAAATCCTAACTGATTATAGTAAAGCTCGCGCTTATAGTGTTTTAACCAAGCATAGCCATGGCCAAACCATGGCTCGTCTTTTACCATCTGCCAGTGTACCTGCCAAAATTTAATGCGGTCCAACTGCCCTTGCTGCCATAGGTGCTTTAGCTCTTGAAATCTATCTAAAGCTCCAGAGTGGATGGCAAGAAAGCTACTGGCTGCCAATGCAAACCCTGTAAAGCCCAGCCTTGCAAACCTAAACATTTTAGGAATAGGGATCAGAAACGACGAGAGGATGAATACGCTTGTACCTAACAAAATAGCAAAACGTCCCCCGCTAAGAATAATAAATGCTAAGTGGAGGCATGCTATCAATAGGTAATAGGCTCCCTGAGCGCTGTCAAGGTAAGTGCTTTTAACGTTTGTTTTGCTCTGCTTGTACTGAGAAAGCACCTTGCAAAATAAAACCCAGTAAAAGCTAAAGATAGCCAAACTACCACCAGCTAGAGACAGAGGGTGTGAAAAAAATCCGAGGGTGCGATAAGTATTGCTTGCTGCAAGGTGTTTGGACAAACCGAGTTTAAAGCCAGAACCCCTGTAATCGAATCCGGTATAGTGTTGCAGAAATAGGTAGCAGGCTAGGAGGCTGCTCGCTACTAAGGTGCCCCTTGTAAAATAAAGGAATATATCGTGTGGGCGCATTTTTTTTGACTGGATGCTGATGAGGTGACGCCCAAGAAATAGAGAAAATATGGAAAAAAGGAATCCAGTCCCTAGGACTGCAGAACTAAAATGGCTATCTAGAAGCTTGCCAATTGGCAAAAGCCCACTGCCATTTGTGGCAGATAGTTCTGCCGAGGAGAAAAAGAGTGCGAGAAGATTTGCCATGGGAAACATACAAAATAGGATTATAAAGCCAAGTCCAATTTTTAAAAAATGGGGAGCTAGGTCACTTGCATTTTTTATTTTAGATGGCTTCCACTCTACACTCAGGCACCAAGGGATTAAAATGGCGAATACATAAAGTCCGCCACTTTGCAAGAACGTTCCACCTAACATAAAAAACGGTAAAAAAAAGAAAATCCTAGTCAAAAAGCTAGCCCCTAATATCTTCCAATTTATAGGAAATCATATGGAAAGCTTACAGAAGATAGGTCTTTAAATGGAACTAAAAACTCAGCTTTCTCAGACTCTTCGCCGCTTGCTTTCCTAGTCTTAAAATTGCTTGTAAATAAGTCCATGGACTCGAAGATAAACCTGTCATTGTAGGTTTTTGTTGCACGGTAAAGCGCTAATCCATCATCGTCACGCTTCAAAGTTCCTAGCTGATATCCCAAATACTTTGGAGTATCGATCACTAAGGTACTATTTTGCTCAATCTTCCAATCTATGTCTGAAGAAATATCTAGTATTTCTTCAACCTTTTTTAGGTTCAAGTCAATGATCTGATGGTTTTCCCTTATGAATTGTAACTTCATCTGCTCGATGCGGATAGCTTGAATAATAAAGCCTACCTTATCGAGGTAATCCTTACAAATGCTTGACATCTGTTCGCGGTAGAATTGAGAAAGCTGGATTGCATCCATATACTCAACATGCACTTCATTGAATTGCATATCTACTGAATGAACTTCTTTGAGGCTTACATTTCCAGATACTCCTGGGCTGAGAAGAGCGAGCTTCTTTAAGATATCGGCCTTGGTTCCACCGTCAATGGAGACCCTTTCTTGGGTGCTAGGCAGAGTGGAGTAGTCGCGACGTCTTAAGCTTGTTTTTTCGCCATTCAATTCATAAGGGAAGCAGGTTTCAGGATGTGCAATAAGAGATAGTGAGCTAGGGGAGCCTCCCACCAAGGTGCCGGTTCCTGACTCTTGTAATGGTGTGCGGTAAGTGATGTATCCATAGCTTTGAATCAGCTTCTCTAAGTACTCGCTTGAGTCACCGCATGATGCTAAGAATGGTATAAGGACCAAAGCTGCCCATCTTTTACAAAATACAAAAGACATAAAAATTCCCTCCGAAAAATTGTGCCGGTAATTTATCTTAATTTAATTTAATATTCTGTAATAAATAATGGAAAATTTATAGAGATTTTTCGTTGCTAGACTCAAATAAATTTGTAAAACATTGAGGCTATAAAGTGATTACCATTTTTCGAGGGTCGGAATGTTTAAAGAAAAGTTAGCGTTCGTTACGGGCGCCTCTAGTGGCATTGGAAGATCCCTAGCCCTTCAATTAAAGCAGGACGGCTTTCACCTTGCCTTGTTCGCTCGTAGGCTGACTCAATTAGAAAACCTTAAAGATGAGCTAGCTAGCATCAATGACCTTAAGGTTGGGGTTTATCAGTGCGATGTTGCTAAGAAGGAATCGGTCCGGGAGGCTTTTCAAAAAGCGTTTGCCGATTTAGGAGCCCCTTACTTGCTCATAGCAAATGCAGGAGTAGGAGGGAGCACCTCAGTGAGGAACTTTGACACCGACATAATGGCTACAATCTTGCAGACTAATGTCATGGGAGCGATTTACTGTATCTCAGAAGTCCTCCCTTCCATGCTGGAGCAGAAGCAAGGGCATATTGTGGGAATATCCAGCTTAGCCGCTTATAGGTCTTTTCCCTACACCCACGCCTATAGTGCCAGCAAATCAGCCTTGAGTGCTCACCTGCAAGGCTTAGCATTAGAGCTAAAGCCACATGGAATCAAAGTATCCACGATTTGTCCTGGATTTATCAAAACACCAATGACAGCGAAGAATAAATTTGCCATGCCTTTTATCATGGAGGCTGATCAAGCAGCCCTAAAGATTATGAATGCAATAAAAAAAGAGAGGAAGGTCTATAATTTCCCTTGGCAAACCTACTTACTGGTTAAAGCGACAGGCTTTCTACCAGCTTCCCTGGTGACCAAAAAAGCAAAAGGATAAGAGCTAAATTTTCCATGGGCTGTCATACCAGCCTTCTTCCTTCCGCCTTTCATGGATGCTGGTCCAAGCTGCTCCAGCATAAACTTTAATTTTGGAATCAATGCCTAAAAGTTCCGCGTCATCCATATTACCTTCAGCTTTGATCACCAAATTCAACTGATCGCATGACTGGCATTGTTCTTTTATGGCTTGAGCATCTGACTTAGCGGCGATGAAGGTGTCATAAAACACAACGGAGTAATTCTTTGGCTTGCTTTCTCTTTGGCGCCCGCCTTTAGGGTTTGAAGATCTGTTTTGCTTGTATGGTCTGTTTTTATTAGAGAAAGGCTTTTTGTGGTTTGATTGGAAGTTCAATTGGTTCCTCGCCTAGCTATCTGTGCCTAAATTGCAGCCTGAACTGCATTCTACAAAAAGTTAAAGGTCTGTTAGCCTTGTTCAAAACTTTAACATAGTAGAGGTCAAGGTATACCTAGTTTACCCTCAGTTGGCAATGGCAGCTGCAAGAATTTCTAATAAACTGCTTGTTTTGTCCCTTCTTCTATACCATCCTTGAGGGGTATTGATGAGATTACATGTTTGACAATTTTTTAGGGGTTTATTTATGAATCAGCAAAAAGGTGATTTTAAAGTTGCTGATATGAGCATGGAAACAGTGGCTTGGGGGCGTAAAGAAATCGAGCTTGCTGAGAAAGAGATGCCAGGCTTGATGGCATTAAGAGAGGAGTTTGGGGAAAGTAAACCCTTAAAAGGGGCCAGGATTGCTGGCTGCTTGCATATGACCATCCAAACAGCGGTGCTGATCGAAACCTTGAGAGCATTAGGAGCTGAAGTTCGTTGGTCAAGCTGCAATATCTACTCCACTCAGGACCATGCTGCCGCAGCAATTGCAGCAACAGGTGTGCCTGTTTTTGCTTGGAAAGGAATGACCGAAGAAGAGTTTGTATGGTGTATCGATCAAACCTTAGTTTTTGATGGTAACAAACCCCTTAACATGATCTTGGACGATGGGGGCGACCTGACCCAGATCGTGCATGATCGGTTTCCCCAATACCTAAATGACATAAAAGGGCTTTCTGAAGAGACAACCACGGGAGTCCACCGCCTTTACAAAATGATGCAAGAGGGTAGCCTGAAGGTGCCCGCATTTAACGTCAATGACTCAGTCACAAAGTCAAAGTTCGACAACCTATATGGTTGTAGAGAGTCACTTGCCGACGGCATCAAACGCGCTACCGATGTCATGGTCGCCGGAAAAGTTGTGGTCGTCGCAGGGTACGGTGACGTTGGTAAGGGCTGCGCTGATGCGATGAAAGGCCTGGGAGCTCGGGTTATCGTCACTGAGATTGACCCCATTTGTGCTCTTCAAGCTGCTATGGAGGGCTATCAGGTCCTAACCATGGAAGATGCAGCTTCAGAAGGTGACATATTCGTGACGGCCACAGGCTGTCTAGATGTGATCACCGACGAGCATTTCATGGCAATGAAAGATGAAGCGATCCTTTGCAACATCGGCCACTTTGATTCTGAGATCAAAATTGCATGGCTAGAGAATAATCCAGAGGTTAAAGAGATCGCTATTAAGCCTCAGGTGGATCGGTTTGTGCTCCCTAATGGCAAAGGCCTTATAGTTCTTGCTAAAGGCCGTCTTGTAAACCTTGGGTGCGCCACAGGGCATCCGAGCTTTGTCATGTCTAACTCATTTACTAACCAAGTGATAGCTCAGATTGAGCTGTGGGAAAATCACAGTCAATATGAGGTGGGCGTTTATACGCTTCCTAAAAAACTAGATGAAAAAGTTGCTGCTCTGCATTTGAAAAAGCTTGGTGTTAAGCTCACTAAACTTACCAAAGAGCAAGCAGACTACATCAATGTTCCAGTAGATGGTCCTTTCAAGCCTGAGCATTATCGCTACTAACAGCGTTTATGTCCTTCCGAGAGATGCAAGGATCATGAATTAAGAGAGCCCCAGTGGGGCCCTCCCGACTTCTCTTCTCACTGGAAGTGAAAGAGTGAACAGCGAAACCTACCTCGAAACCATGATTTTATCCTGCTTTTTTGGTCAAATAATTGAAATATTGTAAAAAATCGTTCAATAAACATTAAATTTTAGATACTTAAACACCCTTACCCTAAAATACCTAAAGCTATTTTTAATTTATGCCGATAGGCCTTCTGAGGTGGCTCGAGTCACCACGAAGAGGAGAGCACTTGAAGGAACCTTGAATATGTTTGCACAGTTTTAGCTTTGGTGGTCTGAACGTCACATTCTGCAATGTAAAGCCAGACATCTAGTCCAGTTAGCTCCAATGTCAATTTCGTCTACGGACATGGAAAGACTTTTTAATTGGGGAAAAAATGAAGGCTAACTTAAAACTATTGATTATCAATTTGCTGGTGCTTTTGAGCCTGCATGGAATTGGTAATGCTTATGCAACTGAAGGAGAGGGTCAAATACAGACTGAACAGCGTGCTCACGTTGACTTCTCAAAGGTTAGAACGATTTCTACAGGGAAGTACACCATATCCCTAAGCAACTTGAATTCCTATATAAATAAATGGTTTATTCTTTCCATTACTGGTGAGGGTGTTCAAAGGAATTTACATTTAGAAAATCGATTAAGAAACAACCTCATTGACCTGACTCCTAAGGGTTTAAGAATCACGTCTTCGCAAAACTTAAGCCAGACTAGGGAGTGCAGCTTATGGTCAAAGGATAAGAATCATTTGGCTCACCTTGACTGGGATAAGCATGAGCATTCCTTCTATAATCTTTGCGACGGTCTCATATATGTAAGGCTTACTAAGCCTAGCAACACTCGATTATCAATGACCGAGGTGACCACTAGTTGGCTAAGAAAAACTGCAATTGGCGAAGAGATTATTAATTTCTTTAAGCCTGTTTTAGTTGAGTTAGATGCGGAATCTGACTCTGGGGTAAAAGAAATAGCAAGTGCTTCTGTTGTCCAAGACCCGGACCTGCCCTTGCCTATAAAAATGCAAAACCTTGGGGCGTATAATCTTGTTTCTAAAGAGCACCAACTTGGTATAGAGCTGGAAAGCGAAAAACCGGTGAATTTTGGACATTGGAATGAAGCAAAAATGCATTCAGGTGTCTACGTAAGCTTATTTAAACCTGATTTGATCGATGCAAAAATTTTAGATTCCCATCAATCTCTAGTAAGGGAAATTACACCTGAAGAGAGTGATAAACTAGTTTACGTCATCGCCTATGATCTTAATCAGTATTCTATCAATTATGCCGTAGGAACCAAACACCCTGCGATCAATTTAGATAAAGAGACTATGGGAGATCAGGCTGATTTAAACAAACACTTGGTTCCTATTGGAAGTATCCCTCCTTATGAAATTCAAGATGCAATTGGCGTCTTCATCGGTGGCTTTAAAAACAAGCATGGTAGGTTTAAGCATGGTCCCTTGAAAGGGAAGACCTATGGCTACATTCAAAATGGAGTCGAATTAGAGCCGATGTCTGCAGGTGTTGCTACTGTTTACCTGGATCTCGAGGGGCAGGTGCAAATTGGCAAGTGGCCTGAGAGTCTTACTGAGCAAGAGGACTTGCGAAAAAGAACCGTAGCAGCAAGGCAAAATGGGGCAATGATCATTGAGGATGAGATCCCTGGTGCTCTGGTGCGCAGTTGGAAAAACGGTAATTGGTCAGGAGATGCGAATGGTTTAGGGAGAAGCCTGCGTTCTGGTATTTGCTTGCAGCAGAGTGAAGGCCGTCAGTTCTTACTATTCATGGCTTTTTACTCAGCAACCCCGTCCACTATGGCTCGGACAATGCAAGCATATTCTTGTAAACAGGGAATGCATTTAGATATGAATGCTCATATGTACCTCCATAATGCTCTTTATACCTTCCAAGAAAAAGATGGGTTTAAAGTGGAGTACTTAAACCAAGAAATGCTCTACCCCAAGGGCTTAAAGAGGCATCGGTTCATCATGGATAATAATCAGCGAGATTTCTTTTATATCAAGCGTCGCATAAAAGACCCGTCCTTGGTGGTAACCAATTAAAATGATCCCTCAGCATTGCAAATGCTAATTTCTTCATTGAGCTGCACGTAGTCGTACAGCAGCCCCAGTCCAAAGATAGCTCCCGTACACAAGTAAATGATGGCAGGGCCCAAGCAGCCTGGTAGTTTAGGTGACATTGGTGGTACTTGATGCATGCTTCCTAGTGTATGTTGGGGATAAGGAATAAATCTATAAACCATCCTATGGCCAAAAGCCCTAGGGCTGCCAGCAGCTAAATAAAATCTACTCAAATATATCATTGACAGCAAACTTTCTCTTTTATAATCATTTCCTGTAGTTAATCACTTAGGAAAATCCTATGTTTGTGTCTATTGGCCAAGCTTCTGCACTTGTTGGACTTTCAATCTCAACTCTTAGAAGGTGGGAAGAAAACAACTTTATTAAACCAGCATTTCGAACTGGTGGAGGCCACAGGCGCTATTGTGTGGAAAACCTAAAATCCAAGATCCTGGGAATTAAAATTAAGAAGAAAAAGCGTATCCACGCGGCTTATGCTAGAGTTAGCTCACACGATCAACGAGCCGATTTAAAACGCCAAGTTGTGGTCCTCAAAAAGCACCTAAAACGGTACTCTGGAGCTACAAAAGTCATTGAAGATCTAGGGAGCGGAATCAACTATAAAAAAAGAGGTCTTAGCGAGCTGATCGAATTAATATGTTCTAAGCAGGTAAAGACTTTGGTCCTCACCCATAGAGATCGACTCCTAAGGTTTGGATCACCCCTCTTATTCAAGCTTTGTCATATTTTCGGTACGAAAGTTATCATTTTAAATGAACAAAAAAAGCAGGATTTCAACCAAGAGCTTGTTGCTGATGTTATCGAAATTATGACTGTTTTCTGCTCAAAGGTTTATGATCATCGCTCTCACAAGAATCGAAGGAAGTCGGCGGCATGATTACCATCGAAACTGAAATTCGTGACCCCAACGCGATTTTGGTTTTCAAAAAAGTGAATGCGTACCTTTCGGAGATTGAGAGGCATTATTTTCATGATCGGCATATTCTTGGCAAAGATCTATCAAAGTTAAAATCCGATTATCTAAAGAGATTCCTAATAACAGGGAGACACTTCAATAGTATTAGGTCACAGGTTGATGGCCTAGTTACATCTAAAAATAAAATCCTAGAGAGTCAGATAGAGAGTTTAAAAGAGAGAATAAAAAAGACCGAAAAGAGCATTGATAAGAAAAAGAAGAGAAATTCTAAAATATCGAAAACTTCTGCTGCGATCAAAAGTCATAAATCTAAAGTAGAAAAGTGGAAGCAATCAAATACATCCAAGCGGAAACCAAGGCAAATTAAAAGTATCTTAAAGCAAGATAGTGTTTTGCTTCTTAAAGAAAGAGAATCTAACCTACAGATTATTCATCAAAAGAATCGAAAGAAATCAATATTAGAAAATAAATTAAATCATTTAAAGGAGCAAAAAAGTAGCGGTAAACCAAGTATCTGCTTTGGCTCGCAGCACCTCTTTCAAAAGCAACATAATCTTAAGCAAAATGGCTTCCAAAACCATGAGCAATGGAAGCAAGAGTGGCGAGGCCACAGGGACTCGGAGAGTTTTTGGCTAGGAACTTGGAGTGAGAGCTTTAGAAACCTTAATGCTCAGTATGACCCGTGGAAAAAGCAGATTAGTTTCAGGCTACCTGATGCATTCATAGACGAGTTTGGAGCAAAGCTTGATGTTAGGGTTTCAGACTTCCCGTATATGCATGAAGCATTCGTTGATACCATTCTCAACAAAAGGCCAGTTTTTCACGAAAAGACGAGAAAAGTCAAAGATAGGCATATGCCAGTCAGCTACCCGCTAAAGTTCAAAGGATCAGGTGAGGATAGAAGGCTGTTCTTACAGGCTTCCTTTGTTCCGAGGCCTAAAACTCCCAAGTATGGCGACAAGAGCTTAGGTAACTCCAAATAAATATTCTACCCACTATTCATGTGTGATCAGAACGCTATATTTTGGTAGAAACGGAT
>JABSRF010000095.1 GCA_013215275.1 Oligoflexales bacterium
TTGAAACCTCAAATAGCCAAATATATCAACTACCTAAATTGCTTACTAGTTAGTCAATAGTATGGGACCAGTGCCTACAAGCTCAAAGGTAATAAAAAAAGACATAGTGATTGCTTCCATTATTTTCTTTCAGATCTTAACTCATAGTGATTGACCCATTGATCTTTGAGATTTCGGTTTTTGATTGCAAAGATAAACCAATGAATCATCAAGATTCCTTTTTGCAGCTAATAAACGTCCACATTTTCCTACCAATTGTTCTCTAAGCTTAGCCTCGTCTATGGCCTTTAGAGGTTGAAATATCAAAGTTATATGAGCATTCTGACGGTGGATGCTATAAACAAAAAATATCAAAAATGCGCAAAATCCTATAAAATATTACAATTCCTTTCCCCCTTGGTTTCTGAATCTGCCTTTTTTGACAAACTTATGCAAAGGACTTTGAACTCGGTGTCGTATCCTAAAATGGTGGGCCAGCTTAATTACTAAAAACCTATTGAATGGAAAGTCGGTGCCTTCTTGCATAGGTGTTTCGGTTGGTTTCACTTGTTTTTCCAAGCAAATCTTATTAAAGTGCTGGTTTGCCATAATTCGAGGCAAAGTCCACCGTAACTCGAGAAGAGCTCTCTAACTCCTCCCATGCCGTGGTCTATGTTGAACCTCACCATAAATGAAAAGGCTTTTAAGGGAAGGTAGCTGAGCAAAAGAGCTTATGGTCATTGTGCTAAAGGCTTTGCAAACGTTTGGGAATTAACCAAGGTAACCAGGGGTAAGTGTTGGCACAAACTGTAACTAAAACACCTAATTCAGAATGCCAAACCGTTTTGGAAAAAGACAAGAGAACATCTCTTTTGGCTATTTCCACAGTGAGTTTTTTATGGTCCACCTCGTCCTTAATGGTCTTTTCGGTGCTTCCGGCATTTCTAAGTGAGGAGCTTGGAGTTAACAATAGCGGACTTGGTATGATCGAGGGCTTAGCACTTTTTCTATCTTTTTTAGCAAAAGTTTTTGCAGGATTTGCGAGCGACCTCTTTGTGACCCGCAGGCCACTTATTATGACGGGAAGCTTGTTGACAGCGCTGACCAAGATGGGGTTTGTGCTGATAACAGGATTTAAGAGTGCGTTCTTAGTTCGCTTTCTCGACCGTTTTAGCAAAGGCATCCGCTCTGCTCCTACTGACGCTCTGCTTGCTGACCTGGGCTCAGGCCCAAATTATGGCTTCGTCTTTGGCCTAAGACAAAGCTTATATACGGGAGGTGCAGTCTGTGGTGCGCTTTTGTCCATGATGTTGCTCTATTTTTTCGGATCTAACTATCAACTAATATTTTTGGTCGCAACCATCCCATCAGTCTTGGCTGTGTTTGTCTTAGCAAAGGGAGTGAAAGAGAAAACCAAACTCAATGTAAGTAAGGCTCGTTTCCGGTTTTCGGATCTGAAATTATTTTCGAACAATTACTGGATCCTGATGCTTTGTCTTTCATTTTTGATGCTAGCAAGATTTAGTGAAGCATTTATTACCCTGAGGGTGCGAGAGTTAGGCCTCCAGATTCAATTTATACCTATGGTGATTGTTGTTATGGATGTGGTTCACCTGAGTGCTGCTTACCCCCTAGGCAAATGGGCAGATCAAGTGAGCAGAGAAAAGATGCTATGCTGTGGGATGTTTATCCAGTTGTTGGCTGCCTTGACTTTTGCCAATGTAAGCAATTTAGCAGGAGCCTTTTTAGGGGTGGTTCTCATTGGTCTGTATATGGGGATGACCCAAGGGGTCTTGAGAGCGATTATTGCCCAGCAATGTCCTAAGCATCTACGAGGTAGCGGATTTGCCCTCTTTTACCTCTTTAGTGGTGTCTCTGTATTTGGAGGAAATTTTGTTGCTGGTCAACTTGGCGATGAGTTTGGATTGTATGCAGTTTTCGTAGGTGGGGCTGTGTTTACTGCCCTTGCCTTGGGCCTTTACTCCATACAGTTGGTCTTAAAATCTGGAGTCCTTAGAAAATTCGCAGCACTGTAGGCTCACTTTGCCTAAAACTCGTATGCGAGTTTTGCCCTGAATAAGTCACTAAAGGGTGTTTTTGCGTTTTCGCAGGAAATAGCAAGTTTTGCAGGAATGAGTTGTAGGTGAATTCCCATTTGAGCGCTGAAGCTATTAAAGGCTTCTTGCTCTTGAATTAAGCCTTCACTTTCCTTAGAAGTTTGAAGCTCTTGTGATTGGTTCAGGCGGTGATGATAAGCTCTGAACCCTGAGAAAAAGCTTATGCGATTGTAACCCCAACTAGCTTGGATATTGGCAGAGCTACTTTGAAGGTCGATTCGTGGCAGGCCAAACATTCTGGACCATTGCAGCTGTGTAGAAATAGCTGGTAAGCCAAAAGATTCAAATATGGTCCATTTGATATTCGCAGAAATCTGCTTTAGCTCATTTTCGTTCTTTATTGAGCCATTCACTCTGGAAGCTGAAACCCCGTAGGAAAATGGGTAAAACAGCCCTTGACTCCAGGTAATAAAGCTCTTGTTTAGCTTGCCTTCTTGCGGAAAAATCTGCAGATTGGAGTCTTGATCCTGATTTAGACTAAGCATCTCAAACCCTGTGCTTAGGCTAATACGGCCAGGGCTTTTAGCCCCAGATGGTTCTATGGAGCTACTGTCATTTAGCTGGCTGAGTTCTTGCTGAAACCTACTCAGCTCCCATGGAGCACTATAGCAATCCAGGGTTACTACAGTCGCACAATATAGAGCAAATAGTAGAAATATAGGCTTGGTTAGGAGAGGCATAGATCCTACTCATGAAAATTGCATTTATAGATCATTATGACAGTTTTAGTTACAATCTCATAGATTGGATAAGAAAAACTTCTCTACCAATCGAGTTAGAGTTGCTTCCCTTTGATGACGAGCGAGCGTTTAAAAAGCTCTATCAAAACCCTCTTCCGATTCTGATATCGCCAGGACCAAACTCTCCAAGAGAGGCTGTTTCGACGGTTGCGCTCGTAGAGTGCTTTTTAGGGAAGGTCCCAATCCTAGGTGTTTGCTTAGGTCATCAGATTTTAGGGGAGGTTCTGGGTTATAAAATTCAAAAGTCACCTGAGCCTCTGCATGGAGGAACGAAGGAAATCCTAATCCAAGATGGCTCAGGCTTACTTGCTGGGATGAAATCTCCATCTTTCGTGGCAGCGTATCACTCTCTTACACTGGTTCCCGAGAACCCTTGCTTAGGAAGTCGGGTCACTGCCATTTGCCCTCATGGTGAAATTATGGCTATAGAGTATGCAGCTCCTTATGAATGGCCAGCGTTAGGGGTTCAGTTTCATCCTGAGTCTTTTTTAAGTGACTGTATGGATGTTATGAGAAATAACTGGCTGGAATCTATCGTAAAGTGGAACTCGCTTAAAAGTCAGTCAAACCCAAGGGTAAGCTCACCTGATGACATAGGCAGTTCAATAGGATACCTTACTTGACCCACCTCCATTGATTCCTTGCTCAAGAGGAAGGCAAAGCTGGCTATGTAAGGGAGAATAGGGGTTGGTGCGGGTTTCAGGCGTAAGAAGCCCAAAAGAAGCTGATCCAAATACGGGTAAAGTATTTCATAAATAAAGGTTCGAAGAATCAAAACAGATTAAAGGAAAAACTATGAGTGATACACAAAAAGTTAGGGTTCGTGTTGCTCCTTCGCCAACTGGCGACCCTCACGTAGGAACGGCTTATGTGACTCTTTTTAATTACATTCTTGCAAAACAAGCAGGTGGGGAGCTGGTCCTAAGAATTGAAGATACCGATCAAAGCCGAGCAAGGGCCTCCAGTGAGCAGCAGATCTATGAAAGCCTTTCTTGGCTTGGGTTAGAGTGGGATGAAGGCCCCGACAAAGGAGGAGATTATGGCCCTTACCGCCAATCAGAGCGGAAATCTATCCATTTAGAGCACTCTGAGCAGCTCCTGAAAACAGGCCATGCTTACCGCTGTTTCTGTACCCCAGAGCGCTTGGCAAAGCTAAGAGAGCAGCAAAGGGCCGAGGGAAAAATGCTTGGGTATGATGGTCACTGTAGATCTTTAAGCGTAGAAGAAGTCGAGCAGAAGATGAAAGAAGGTGTCCCATCGGTCGTGCGCCTTAAGGTGCCAAAGGATCGAGTCACTCAATTTGATGATGCTATTCGGGGTTCTATCGAAATTAAAAATACCCAACTTGATGACCAGGTGCTTATAAAGTCAGATGGATTTCCGACTTACCATCTTGCTAATGTGGTTGACGATCACCTGATGAAAATTAGCCATGTCATTCGGGCAGAGGAGTGGATTTCGTCTACCCCTAAGCATGTTCTCCTCTATAAGGCTTTTGGCTGGGAAACGCCGGTTTTTGCCCATGTTCCACTGCTCAGAAACTTAGACAAGAGCAAGATCTCGAAGCGAAAAAACCCAGTTTCTCTTAATTACTACAAGAGAAAAGGAATTTTACCTGAGGCGATGGTGAATTTTTTGGCTTTAATGGGTTGGTCGTATGGTGATGATCAGGAAGTTTTTAGCCCTGAGCAAATGATGGAAAAGTTCAAACTAAAAGACATCCATCTTGGGGGTCCTGTATTTGATGTGGTTAAACTTAAGCATATTAACCAACAGTACATGCAGAAACTGGACTCTAAAGGCTTCAGCCATTACCTCAGGGACAAGGTCTTTACTCAGGATTACTTAGAAAGCTTGTTCCCCCTCTTTAAGGACCGCCTTGAGTGCTTCGAGCAATTTGTCGATCGATCCTCCTTTTTCTTCAATGGTGGCCTCGACTACGAAGGCTTGCCTCTGATTCCCAAAAGCAAGGACGCAAAAGAGATGCGCACCATGATAAAAGGTTTGATCGAAGAGCTTGACGACCTTTATGAGTGGAAGGCTGATGCAATTCAGAACCTATTGAATACCTATCGCGAAAAAATCGAATGGAAGCCCAGGGATTTTTTCATGCCAATCAGGCTTATGGCGACTGGTAGAAAGGATTCACCACCTTTAGCTGAAAGCCTTGAGGTTATTGGCAGAGAAATGGTGCGGTTTAGGTTAAGGGATGTGTTGAATGGAGCACATTTGAAGCCTTAAGGTGCCCAGCTTTAGGCTGAAACTTTTTTGATAGCTGCGCCTAAGGCTTCTAATTTCTTCTCTACTTGGAAGTAGCCACGCTCTATTTGGTCGATATTTAGAATCTCACTGGTACCATGAGCGATGGCAGCTGCCATAAGCAATGCCATGCCTGCACGTACATCTGGAGAGCTCATCCTGGCTCCACTCAAACGACTTGGCCCACTGATGACTGCGCGATGAGGGTCGCAAAGCACAATACCAGCTCCCATTGCCATGAGCTTATCCGTAAAAAACATTCTGCCTTCGAACATCTTTTCATGAAACAGGATATTACCCTGAGCCTGAGTTGCAGCTACGATCGCAACGGACATAAGGTCTGTGGGAAATGCAGGCCAGGGACCGCTATAAATACTCGCAATCCTTCCACTCAGATCTCGCTGCATGACGAGCTCTTTGGTTCCGTCAATCTGCAGTGAGGTCTCGCCTACCAGGGGCTCAATCCCCAATCGGCTCAGAGTCTTCAAGATAAAGCGAAGGTCATGGGTTTCTACATCCTCGATCGTGATTTTGCCTCTTCCGATAGCTCCGAGGCATAAGAAACTTCCAACTTCCATGAAGTCTGAGCTAATCTTGTGCTCTGCACCATTTAATTTCTCGACGCCTTCGATTTCTAGGCGGTTTGTGCCAATACCAGAAATCTTAGCACCCATACTATTGAGTAGGCGGCAGAGTCCTGAAACATGGGGCTCAGATGCAGCGTTGTGAATAATGGTTTTTCCTTGGCACCGAACGCTCAATAACAAAAGGTTTTCAGTTCCGGTGACTGAGGGCTCATCAAGGTATAGGTCCGTCCCAACAATGGCTTTCATCTCGCCTGTAATTGGGTTGCCAAAATTTAGCTTTGCACCAAGGAGTTCGATCCCCTCAAAATGGGTATCGATTCTTCTTGCACCGATAACATCTCCACCAGGCAGGGGAAGTTCAACTTTGCCAAAGCGAGAAAGCAGTGGGCCTAGAAATAGAATAGACGCTCTCACGTGAGAGCAGAGCTCTTTGTCTGGCTTGTAATGCCTGATATTTTTGGCGCAAAGATTCAGAGTATCTTCACTGGTCCACTCAACCTCGACGCCTAAGTCAGCCAAAGTATCGCAAACTGTCAAGACATCGCCTATGCGTGGCAGTCGTTTTAGAGTCACCACGTCATCGGTCAATAAGCAAGCCATCAAAGCTGGCAGTGCTTCGTTTTTATTTCCTCCTGGTTTAACCGTCCCATTAAGGGGATGGCCGCCTTCTATGTGAAACTTCCACATAATTCCCTCTTGTGTTTGATTGGGATGGTCTCATCCCATTTTAGTCACGTTATTTACCAAATGATTATTGGAGTAGTTCTATGAGGTCCTGTCTTGACATGGTCTTGAAGATTTCTTCGTCTTTTTCTAAGAAAGTATTAAAAATAGTCTGTTTTTTCGAGATCATTTTAGATATTTTTTCTTCCAAAGTACCACGAGTTACCATTTTCATAACCTGTACAAACTTTTTCTGCCCAATCCGGTGAACCCTATCGGTGGCTTGATTCTCCTTACTTGCATTCCACCAGCGGTCATAATGAATGACCACTGAGGCTGCTGTTAAGTCGATACCAATTCCACCAGCCAGCAGTGAACCGACAAAGATCTTGATATCAGGGTCAGTTTGAAAAGTTTCTATAACCTTGCCTCTTTGGCGGGTTTGGCCGGTCATTGTAACACAACCAATTTCATTTTCATCACAGTATTGTTTGATAATATTGATCATCTTCACATATTGGCTGAATATTACAATCTTATTGCCAGAGTCCAATGCTTCGCTGGTGATCTCCTTCAGAAGTTCAAACTTTCCACTTTCATGGTTTTTATAATCCGATTGATCCTTTAAAAGTGCTGGATGATTGCAAACTTGTTTTAATAGCTGCAAGATCGCAAAAACATGTAGGTAAGGGACTGGGTTATTGTCATCAGTAAGCTGATTTATCAAAGGCTTTGCCTTTAAGTTGATGATCTCTCGGTAAAGCTTAACCTGTTCGTTTGACAGGGTGCAATGCCTGATGTCTTCAACCTTAGCTGGAAGGTCTGATAGAACTTGTTTTTTAGACCTTCTTAATTTAAGTGGGTAAATGAGTTTCTGCAATGCCAGCTCTGTTTCCAGATCTTTATTTTGGATCGGTACTATAAAGTGCTTTCTAAAATAGTCATCGGAGCCCAAATATCCAGGTACCAGAAAATCGAACAGGTTTTTTAGCTCTCCCAGGTGGTTTTCCATGGGCGTACCAGTTAAGCATAAACGGATTTTGCTTTGAAGTTTACATGCTGCCCGATAGGTAGCAGTGTTGTTGTTTTTTACATAGTGTGCTTCGTCTAGCACAATTGCATGCCAAGGAACCTCTGATAACTTTTTGATATCCCTCAAGAGGATGCCATAGCTTGTAATCAGGGTGTCATTTTCTTTGTTGAGGTTGTCAAAAAGCTTTAACCTCTTGGGCCCATGATATTTAAATGGCCGTAAATTTGGAGCGAAGTCGTTAACCTTATCTTCCCAGTGATCAAGAACCGTCGTCGGACAGATGACAAGAAACTTAGGGGTCGTCTTTTTTTCTGACTCCAATTCTTCGCTTTGGATCGCAGACATAACAGCCATAGCTTGGTGGGTTTTTCCGAGGCCCATTTCGTCCGCTAGTAGCCCATGAAGTTTGTTTTGATATAGCCACCAAAACCATTTGAGGCCATCTTGTTGGTATGACCTTAATTTTAGATTAGTGTGGTTTATATGTGGAGTGGTTGTGCTTGGGTTATATTCAATTCGGTTACGGATTTTTTGCAATACAGTTTTGCTTCCCACAAACTTGTCAAAGTCTCCAATCGCTGCTTTTAGGCGCATGAGACCAAGTGTATCCACTTTGATAAATTTTTCTTCCTCATCCAGGTTCCAGTCGTGCTGGGTTATAAAATCTGGAATCTTGAGCCATGTTTCTCCTGATTTAATGTACTTTCGCTTATTTTTTTTCGCCTGCAGCATGAGCTCAGCCATGGAAATACTCGACTTTCCTTGGCCGTAGCGAGGGTCTAAACGGAACCAACCCTCCTGTTCACTATGAATCTTTATTCCACTAAGGCGAGGAAGATCCTGAATTTTCAGTTGTTTTAAGCCCTTATCAAGCCACATGGGAGCAGCTGAGTAATAGTCATTAAAACTGCTTTGGATGAATTTTGCTGCTTCATCATCTTTGAAGGTTCGACTTAATGGAAGCTCATACCAGTCAGGCTTTACTAAATTTCTATCGACAGGCAGATAGCCTTTTCCAGGAATGAACATGAACTCCTGACCAATGTACTTGCTGCAGCTTTTTACTGGAATAAAAGTATAGGATCCTTCCTTTCCATTGGCTTCCTCAGCTGATAGTTTGACATAGCGATCAGTAAGATGGTTTATATTAAGAGGCTTATCTCCTTTGTTAAGGGCCCCAGATTTTACAACAACAGATCGTTCAGCAACAATTTTTTCCGTATCACTAAAGTATATTCTGGTTCCTAGTTCTACCGGTGTTTTGTATACTTTTAAAGATTTTAACTCGTTGCTCATCGCGTCAGGAGACGAGTGGGACAATAGGAACCTCGCAGACTCGTCAATGCTCAAATCATAATTAGTCATGCTTCCTGGTTTAATCTCAATCTTTACTCTGATGCTTGGACCTTGTGATATCAATGCAATGGTTTGAATCGAGCCTTTTAAATGATCCAGTAACGATTGAGAAGCTCCTAGCTTTTCTTTGTTGTTTGCTAGGATCTTTTTGCTGGGTTCCTCCGGAGTCGTAGCGCTTTTCTTTATTTTTTTCGATATTGATGGTGGCTTCATAGGCATCTTGACATCGAGTTTATTGATGAAGTTTGCCTTTTCACGGTCAATATGGATCATCAATGCTGCAATATGCTCACAATATTGGCCATAAGTCCTGTTTTTCCTGCATGTGCACTCAATCCATTGGATTACTTTTCCGCTGGGGTGTATTTTTAGCCTCACCTCTGCTGGTGGGCGGTTATTATCTTGAACTTTGCAGGTGATCAAATTGTGCATTGCTTGAACACCTGTCACTTTTCCTGCCTGATAGAGGTCAACCCCTTCGAGCCAATCTTCTTCCGACAGGTGTTCGTAAAAATACTCAAGGAGGTCAACTTTTTGGGTGGCAGTTTTGATCATATCTGGGCTTTTTGAATAGTGTTAATAATGCACATCAAATGGGTATAGTAAACATACCTGTTGGTTAAATCAAAAGAAACAGCTTGAATCCATGTGGGTATGAGACCTTCTGTTTAAGATTTTGGTTTTAGCCGGTTCCATTTCACTTGTAAAACTAAACAAATGCCATTGAAGCCCGATAGGTTCTTTAGCTAACCGTCGCATAAATCTGCGTGTGGTTAATAGATGATTTAAGGGTACCCTCTCATTTTAAATAAATCTAATTATATTAGCAATTTAAAAATAGGGTGAAGGTGACGTAAGTGGTTGAAATAAAAGAACAAAAAGAGCGTAGAATGGCCTCTAGGGAGCTGATGTCATTATTAACCCAGTACACTCAAATGCTTGAGCTTCAACTCGATGCAGTACGCAAACATATGGATACAACCACCGGAGAACTCATGGAAGGCATTCGAGAAATTAATGAATCTCATGGTTTGAACAAAAGCAAAGCAGAGGCTGTGCTAGTAAAAAATAGTTCCGAGATGAATAAGGAGAAAAAAGATACCTTCACGGAAGTATCTTCCAAGGATATTGAAAAAGCCGAGCACGTTCAGTTAAAGAAAGAGATCGCCCAAGGCGCGGGTGGAATCTCACAAAACATGAAAGATGCAGGCGGTCAGTTCAAATCCCATATGAGCTCAATGAAGCAACTTGATGCCAAGCTTCAAAACCTTTTAATGACCATGATGGGAACCTTATCCACTGATGATGTGGTGGGGCAAAGACTTGAACATATAAGTAGCGCTATCAAAATCCTAAACAAAGGGCTTGTCGGCTTAGTAAGTGGTTTTGATGACAAGTTTAAACTTGAATATATTAAAAAAATGACAGGCAGCTTAGAAACAAAAGTCTACAAATCATATACAATGGAAGTTGAAAAGAAAATTTTCAGCAAAGTTTTTAGGTAGTTTGCACACTATAGGCAACAACAATAATGTTAACTGCTACTTTTAATGGGGTGTAGCAATGGCAAAAAAAATCTTAATTGTAGATGATTCACGAACCATTCGTCAGCAGGTGACCTTTACCCTTAGTAAGGGAGGTTACCAGGTCGTTGAAGCTGAAGATGGGGTTCAAGGAATCGAAAAGCTCCGCAGCGAAGATGGCATTGCAATGGTTATAAGTGATGTCAACATGCCGAACATGGATGGTCTTGAAATGGTGGAAACCATCAAGAAAGACTCAGCCATCAATAGTATCCCAATCATTATGCTGACCACTGAGGGAAGCGGTGAGCTAATAAACCGAGCCAAAGCAGCTGGTGCCAAGGGCTGGCTGGTAAAGCCTTTTGAGCCCGATCAGCTTATTGCTGCTGTTACTAAACTGGCTGGTTGATCGCAGACTCTAGTGTTTGCCCACCCCTTAATACCAGTGAATGGTTTGCTATGGGCCAAGGGATCAGGGAGCTAAGTCATGGAAGCTGAATCAGCACGTCTTGCTGCAAGTAGGGAAATCGTAAACTTCCTACAAAAATATACCGAGGTTATTGAACTTCAGCTTGTTGGCGTTCGGGCTATGATTGAAGAGTCCGTGGAAACTGTCATGAGCGGCATTAACGACCTTTCCAAAGAAACAGCAGAAAAGGCTCAGTCTGCAACAGCAACTCTGGAAAAAACGTACCTAGAACCTGATGCGAAAACCAAAGACTTGGTAAGCTTTATTCAAGACTCGGTTGATGGCTTGATTAATGAGGCCCAGCAGAACAAAGACCCTAGTCAGATGGAAACCAGCGTGCTGGACAATCAGATGAGGAGGTTTGGGGGCAAGTTCTCGAAGCATATGGAAGCTCTTAGCAGTATCGACCAAGAGGTGTCCCAGATTCTCTATAAAATGGTTTCATCACTTTCAACAGATGACGTCATCAGACAAAAGCTAGAGCATATCTGCGACTCTGTGCATGCCTTACAGGTTAGCCTGTCATCTGTACTCGTGAACTTTGAAGAGAGTTATAAGCTTAAAGAAGTCAGGAAAATGAAAGAGGACTTACTTGGTTACACGTTTAAGCTTTATACCGCTGAAGATGAAAAGGTAATCTTTAAGCAGTTTTTTAAAACTCCAGACTAAGCATCCTATTTATTGCAATTTGCTTCAGCAGCCTTCCAAGTGGATAAGGCATTGGCGCTGAGTACACCAGACTGATCCCCACCGCTGTGTGCCTCAGAAGCCCCGGATATTTTATCAAACATAGTTGATCCGTCCGCCGAAGAGTCATATGCCAGGAATACCGCTCTGTTTGCAGCGTCATCTCCCTCAGTTAGAGTAGTTCCGGCAATAGGAACTGCACCATGGCAAGCAGCTGCTGCACAGCCGCCAATATTGCCAGCAATGTTATCAGTAAAAGACTGTAGAGCCAGCACACAGCCATCATCCTCGCCACCAGTGTCAGCTCCGGCGCCAGTGTCACCTCCTCCACCAGTATCGGCTCCGCTGCCAGTGTCAGCCCCTGCGCCAGTATCACCTCCGCTGGCTGAACCGGTATTGCTGGTGCTGTTTTCAGCTTCAGCCTCTTCTTCATAGTCCACGTACATGCTTTGTTGTAATCCGCAAGAACCAATGAGAAATCCGATTAAGATCAATGCTGTTTTTGGGCGAAAGTAATCAATCATTGGATGTTTCCTTATTCTTCACTATTTCCCCCTCTGTTTTCGGTCTTTAAGGTGAAGTGCTTGAATGGAAATGTTTTGGCACTATAACACGGCGTAGATAATCATAATTATCTGTTTTTATGAAATTTAATATTTTTTTGCATTTTTTTACGATTATTGTTTGACAGACTCGGGGAGTGTGCGTATAACCGATTCTCGTCGCTACAACGACACAAGTTACTGTAAGCTCTTTGAAAACTGAATAGCACTAAGAAGAATTAAGAAAAACCCTGTCAAAAACGGAGAGCTGGCTAAGGTTGTGAGGCCTTAGCAACATAAAGTCTTTGATTTTCTTAAAGTAAATTAAGTCGCTTAACAAAAGTCATCTCGACCGAAGCGGAGAGATCTCTCAGGAGACCCTTCGACTAGGCTCAGGGTGACTAATCGGCAGGCGATTAGTCAGTTTTAAACGTTAGAGTTTGATCCTGGCTCAGAACGAACGCTGGCGGCGTGCTTAACACATGCAAG
>JABSRF010000096.1 GCA_013215275.1 Oligoflexales bacterium
GAGTTAAAGTAAGTAAAGAGCTATATGAAGTCAAAAGCCTTTAAATAAAGGTATTTTATATTTCGCTACAGCGACTACCTAAGTTTACAATATGTACTTATATGTGGAAAAATTCTGAAGTCTTCTAAAAAACTATGGTACTCTCAGTTGGAAGCTTTTCTTCCGGAAGGCACTTTATATACTTACGAATTATTTTTCGTTCTTCCTGACAAGTCGTCAGGCTTAATAAATCCTCACCTACTTCAAGGAGCTTTTCCTGACTGAACGGTTCTTTTGCAAAGGCTTTTCTCTTCTTCAACCAGTATTCGGCAATTTTTGAGCTGTTTTCTAGGATTTGTCGCATACGATCTTGAAACTGCAATGCATATATCAAGGGGCATGCTAACTCACTCATTTCCCGATGGTCACTACCAAGATCAGTGAGCTCTTGAACCACCTGACTAATGCTCACTTGCCTTTGTTCAAAAACTTCCTTCATACGCTCTTTAACATTTCCCAAAAGTTCGAAGGTCTCTTTAGACATCTTCGAGCGCCTATCTACATCATCCATCACTGCCCTTAAAGTGTCGGTAATATTTTTGATTTCGTTTTCTGACTCATCGATCGACCACTGAATCGAACGCTTGCCAAAGCGATTAAAGTTTTCTAAGAACTCATCTTTTTTTGCACTCATAATGCCCTCAAAATTTAAAGACCAAGCCTTGAGGCTTAATTCCAGTGGGAGGCTCTTCTTTTTTTACTTCTTCATAAAACTCAGTTGTTTCTGATTGTGATGAGCATAATTCATCTAGCTCTGAAATAATCGCATTAATTTGTGCTTCACTTGGCTCTGCTTCAAGCTTACAAATCAATTCATACCCTCGCTCTAAATGCTCGAGTCTTTGACGCATCATATCCTCAAACTGCATACTAGCTAAAATAGGGCTTAGTTTTTCTTTAAGAGACTTATCTAAAGTGATCAAAGACTCCATTTGCTTTTGAATCTGAGAAAGGTTAAGCCGATCTTTTTCACTAACTTTCAAGGCATGAACTTGACTAGAGCCATCCTCTACACTTTCGTGAGAAATGTCCTCTCCCGCCTCCATTTTCTTCTGCAGGTGCTCAACAAAGTCAGAGACATCGTTGTTATAGCTTTCTGTTTTTTGAGCTTGATTTTTAGAGCCAAAATAAAGGTCGTGGAACTCTTTCAAGCTCTTGTGAGTATCTTTAGCGAGGAAGTTCTTTGACAACTCAAGCACTTGGAGTACGTTTTCACGTGCGCAATTGCTTACTTCTACGTAAAAGTCTTGAGTGATTCCCAGAAAAATCTGATCCCAATCTTCCAACGTGGTGTAGTTTTTCTCTGGTTTTTTCTTTGCTTCAGCCATATTTCCACTATCAATCCATAAATCCAACTTTGTGTACAGTGCAGGAACTGCCCACTAGATCCACGTCGGCAGCGATGCGAAACACCTTTAGGATTGATGAGGCATCCATCTATTAATACATGACTAATAAATGGAAACTTGGAAAAAGGGAGGATGAATCATTACGGGAACAACACAGTTGTTTAGCTAAGAATTTCTTTAAACTTGTCTGTCAAAATAGGCACCGCCTCAAACAAGTCTGCTACGATCCCATAGTCCGCAATAGAGAAAATAGGAGCGTCAGGGTCGGTATTGATCGCAACAATGACCTTAGAAGTCCTCATACCTGCCATGTGTTGAATAGAGCCACTTATTCCACAAGCAACATAAAGGCTAGGATTCACTGTTTTTCCGGTCTGACCCACTTGCATATCATGCCCAGCATAACCTGAGTCCACGGCAGCACGGGATGCTCCAACGGTGGCAGAAACCACTTCTGCGCAGTCATGCAGCACTTTGAAGTTGTCGGCATTACCCATAGCACGACCACCAGATATAATCCGAGTGGCTTCGGTCAGATCTTGTTTGTCAGATTTTCCTTTACGAATCTCTGCAAGCTTTAAGTTTTGATCTTGAATTGGACTAACATTCAAAGCCTTTGCCTCTGCATTACCTGAGCTTTCCTCACTTGGGAATACATTTGGCCTTAAGGTCGCAAATTTTATGCCATCGCCTTGAAAGGCTATTTTTGCTAGAACTTTCCCTGCATACATAGGTTTAGTTCCACCGGAAAAACCTCCATCTAGATCCAAATCTACCAAGTCGGTGATTAGACCAGCATTGCACCTAGCTGCAACTCGCGGGAATAAATCTCGACCCATAGGAGAGGCAATACCCAAGACGACATCTGGCTTAAACTCGTCAATTGCTGCTTTCGTTGCAGCAGCGTATTCCAGCACATTAAATTTTTCAAACTCAGCACTCTGAGCGACGAAAACCGAATCTGCCCCATAGCCTTTGACTTCACTTACGAGGCCTTCGACTTGATTTCCTACAATCAGACCTGCAACATTAGCTGCTTGACCACCACTAATTTTTGAAGCGGTCGTTAGAGCTTCTAAAGCAGATGATTTTAACTTGCCTTCTCTTTGCTCTAAAAAGACTAATACCTTCATCTAACAGCCTCCTATAAAACCTTAGCTTCTTCACGTAGCAGCTTAACCACCTTAGACACCATTTCTTCCACTGGTTCATCTTTAAATAGCTTTCCTGCAGGCTTTTCTGGAGGCAAACTGTAAGAGTCAACAACGGTTGCATTTTCTGATTTCAATTGACCAACATCGACCCCTATATCTCCGGGAGTCTTCTGATCGAAAGGCTTACGTTTTGCCTTCATAATGCCTGGTAGCGATGCATAACGTGGAGTATTTAATGCTTTGTGAGCTCCGAAAACGGCTGGTAGTTTCACATCGTAAACCTCAACCTGACCACCTTCAATCTCTCGCTCTACCTTGGCAGTATCTCCATTCACTTCCAGCTTCGTCACGACATTCACATGAGGCCAAGAGAGCAGCTCGGCTGTCATGGTTCCCACATGCATGTTGTCATCATCGATTCCTTGCTTGCCGCAAAGAACAATTTGTGGCTCTTCTTGCTTGATGCATGCACTTAAAACCTTAGCAACAGTCAGACCATCACATTGCTCTAGGCCTTCATTGCTGATCAAAAGCCCACGATCAGCGCCCATCGCTAGACCTCTGAGAATTCTTTCCTTGACGTCTGAGCTACCAAAGCTTGCAATAACAACTTCGCCACTTCCAAGTTTCTTCTTGATCAGAAGGGCTTCTTCAATGGCAAACTCATCATAAGGATTAACAATATACTTGACCCCAGATGACTCGATTTCTTTGCCATTTGCGCTTATTTGAATCTTAGCCTCAGTGTCAGGAGTCTGTTTTAATAGCACGAGGATTTTCACAGGAACCTCCATTTCCACAGGATAATTGAACAACCTCAAGGCAATTTATCAGTAGCCTTTGCCTTTTACAAGGAACGAGCACGATAGCTGCGCCAGAAAACCTGAGCTACTGAAACGCCCGCGTTCTCATGACCTAGTTTCTGTAATTCTTCTTGCAAGGCTATGAGGCCTGCAACAATATCATCAAGGTCGAAGTAACCCATATGAGCAAATCGAAGTAAACGCCCTTTATAGTCGTCTTGCCCTCCCGCAAAGACCATACGACGCTTCTCGGCAAGCTCTCTGAGGAGAATTCCTCCATCAACATTGCTAGGAAGAAGTACGGATGTTAAACCGCAAGCGGGACTTTTTTCAGCAAACAGAGTCAAGCCCATCTGCTTCAGAGATTCTCTAACAGCTTCAGCAACAGCTTGATGCTTACGGTTAATCTCATCAAAGCCAGTCTCAGTGATATAGCTTAATGAGCGTTCAAGCATGAGCACTAAATGGGTTGCGGGCGTGAAGGCTGACCTTCCATCATCCTGTCCCTTTAATTCACGAGTGAGATCAAAGTAGAACTTAGACCTTTTCGTTAAACGCATACGTGCTTTTTCGGACAGATTTATAAATGAAAGGCCAGGGGGTAAGCCTAAGCCTTTTTGGCTACCAGAGACAAGCGCATCAAGGCCCCAATCATCCATTTTTATCATTTCGGAGCCAAAGGCAGAAACAGCATCGACAATGACCAGTGCATCACTATGATCTTTGACTGTTTTTGCAAGCTCTTTAACCGGTAAGGCTACTCCTGTAGAGGTTTCAAGAGACTGAAAAAAGACTGCTTTCACGTTATCAACTGAGTTTAAAGCTGAGACCAAGTCACTTGGAGAGGGAGCCTCTCCCCAAGGAACCCTAATTTCATTTACATTACAACCATATGCCTCGCAGAGCTGTTTCCATCTTTGTCCAAACTTACCACCATTGATCACCACGACTTGATCGCTTTCATCAGTCAAATTAACGACTGCAGACTCTAAAGCACCGGTGCCTGACGAGCTTAAAATCAAGGGTAATTGCTTACTATACATAACTTTAGCCAGCAATTTCCGACATTTAAGAAAGACAGTATAAAATTCCTGCGTTCTGTGATATGGATTCTTGTCTAAGGCTGCCATCTGGAATTGAAGGGGAATGGGAGTAGGTCCAGGGGAAAATAACCTCTGTTTTCTGAATTCGTCGCTCATTTTAAATGGCCCTTATTCAAAGAGAATTAATGAAAGAGACACATATGCTACCACTAGTCGCTAGCATCAGCATGCTAGCTATGGCCCCTTTACTCTATAAGATCGCATCACATTTCCAAGTGTTTTGGTCTTATACTCATAAAATATTAGTGAGCCTGGTAACCTCACTCGTCGTATTGCACTTGTTGCCAGAAAGCATCAGAACTGCTGGTTGGTTATCTTTGGTGGGAGCCTTTGCTGGCCTTTGGCTACCCCCTTTGCTAGAGCGTCTTTGGACTTCCAGAGCAGGGGCCGTCCACTTAACCTCAATCTTAATCGCCCTTGCCGGCCTGGGCATCCACGGAATGATGGATGGAGCTGCCCTTAGCAGCCCACAGTTTATCATGGGGAGTCAGAACTCACTTGTGTTGAAGTGGGCAGTGATCCTACACCGTTTACCGGCAGCGTTATTGCTTTGGAGTCTGTTTTTCCCTAGAAAGGGAGCTTTGCTGCCTTCCGCATTGCTCGCTATTTTAGGACTTGCCACCGTTGCGGGCTATGGTCTGGGAGCACAGTTTTTGGAACGCCTAAACGATGTGACTTTCTACTATCACTTCCAAGCACTCGTATCTGGTTCATTGTTGCACATAGCCTTCGACACTCATGAAGATCATGACAACCAACATGCCCACTAACGAGCCTCTCTCCTCAATAAGCACCTCAATGCCTAATCTGAGCTACGGGAGGGATAGGAACGGCAATTAACTTTCCGATCCTTAAACGCCTAGGAGAAACACTGCGATTAAACTGCATCAGCTTTTTCACTGAGACCCGATAACGGCTTGCAATACGCCCTAAGGTCTCTCCTTTTCTAATCTTATGCATATGTACGTCTTTGATATGAATTTTGGACAAGCTAGGCAGCACCTCATCAACCCTGGCAACATAATTTGACGCGATCCGTAATGGATAACCTTGGTCACCGAGCCATTTGCTAGGGGGGGTGATCCCTCTGAGCAATTCAGGGTTCCACTTTTTCAGGAGGGTCCTGCTTAGGCCAAGTTGATCAGCTAGCTCGTTCAATTGAATAGGCTCCTTGATGTAAACAACTGAGCTAGGCATTTCATCAAGGTCGTGAGCCTTGACATCAAAGCCATATTTTTGCGGATTAACTCCCAACAATAATGCAGCCAGCATCTTCGGGACATAGTTTCGCGTCTCTAAGCGCCAATACCGGCTCCGAATGATCCTCCAAAAGTCATCAGTTTTCAAGCGGCGAATTGCGTAATTAACCTTGCCAGGGCCTGCATTATAGGCTGACATTGCGAGGTACCAGTTTCCAAACCTGCTGTACAAATCCCGAAGATAAGCGGAAGCAGCAGCTGTAGATTTTACAGGATCTTTTCGCTCATCGACCCAATAGTTAATCTTTAAACCGTACATTTTCCCCGTCCCAGCTACGAATTGCCAAGGCCCACTTGCTCTGGCTTTTGAGTATGCACTGTTATTAAAGCCAGATTCAATCATGGCGAGGTAGAAAAGCTCTTTGGGCATGCCTTCTTCCGCTAAAATGGGCATGATTATAGACTTTACAGACTCACCTCGTACAAGCCATTTGATAAAAGAATGCCTTCCCTTAGTTTTAAAATAACTAATCCAAAATTGAACTTCAGGAGTGACAACCACCGGGATTGACCCAAAGTAATCCTCTGTTCTGGGAGCAAGGCGAGACGCCGCGTGGTGCAATGCTGAGTTCTCGCGATAGCGCCTCCACTTCCCCGACCTCAAGTGCCGACGCTTATGCTGCCGATCAAAACCAGTGTAAAACTGACTTTTAAGGTAGCTTGTGTAAATGTCATCCTTACAAAACCCCTCACCAAGTAAATCTTGGCTGTCTTTTTCAGGTTGGGTAGCCGTCAAAGGATCCTCTGATTGGTCAGCTTCAGCATCCTTGATAGCCTGATTATTTTCGGCTAAGGACTCAGGTTCTTCTGGGTTCCAAAGCTGCTGTAAGCTTGTACATGCAGGCAATAAAGTGGCGAGGAGAGAAATTCTCACATAAGCCCATAATCGGTACCGATTTAACAACATCAACTTCCTTATGATCAGAGACGTTTCAGCTTCCTTAGCATGATATTTAAAATGAATGAATGCCAATAGGGTTTTTTTGCGGTTTCGAAGCTCAAACAACTTTCAGTTTAGCACATAGCGGAAGTTGCCTTTAATGTTAATTTTGGAGCCAAAACCCTGAGGGAGTGGGGCAAATGGAGCTGCTAGCTCGATCGCATCAACGATCGCAGAATCTAAGATCCGATGACCGGAAGAATCAAGGACCATGATTCGCGAAACTTTGCCATCCTTGTCGATGGTAAATTTTAAATGCACATTTCCATAGAGGCCTCTCCTAAGAGCTGGTGCTGGGTAAGTCCATGTCAGCTCAATGGACTTTCTAAGGTTTGTGAAGTAACCAATGTATCGGTACTCCTGGGTATTGAGATCGATGGCGTTGCCTATTTCAAGGTCGTCTTCGATATAATCCTGATAGCCTGCTTTCACCTCATCACTCATGAGAGCCAATGAATTGTTCAAAAGGTTTTCGTAGGCATTCCTAGCTTCTGGCCTTTTTGGAACCAAAACCTTACTATTCGGAGCCGTAAGGAGCCGCGGTTTCTTTTTTTGCTTTGGGGCAGAGGGCTTCTGCACTTGCTTTTTATTAGCTTGTTCTGCCCCTAAAGACTTCTTCTGGGCTTTTTGAGCAACCTTATCAGCTGCCCGGGCAGGATCAAGGCCCTTGGTTTTGGGCTGATTCTTAGTTTTAGTCTCTTTAAGTGTTTTATGGTCATTGTAGCCAAGCCGAGACTTACTAGGATCCGGCTTTTCTTTGGTTTTTTCTTGAATAACCTCAACAACTTCTTTATTTTCAGCTGCTACTTCTGCTTTTTTGGGGGTAACTTTGAACTTTATTGTTGACTTTTTCTGCTTTTTCTTTGCCAAATTAGCGGGCATACTTGCTTGATAGCTAGGCAAGCTAACCAGGCTGACCAAGTGGAGCAACCATGAAAAACCCAAGAATATAAGGGTTATCCCGATTCCAGAGCTCGGTAAAAGCGAAGGTTTTCGTGATTTTGGTTTGGTGCTCCTTAACACAGGAAATAGCTCCTCAGGTCGCATATAAGAAGGAAAGCCCCTGCTTTATCATAAACTTATGCACAACGGCTAGCATCATTTCGTTCAAGGGACAGAGCTTCAACATGGCTTTTTGGCTATTTTCAAAATTGAAACTCTCTTTCCTTCAACTTTTTATGGTATCGGTAAGAAGTGAGCAAGGTTAAAGAAAATCATTCTACTCAAGGAGTAATGCATGTGGATCAAACGAATAACTTGTTTATTTTACTTGGGACTGGCACTTAGCTGTAGTGAAAAAGAATTTGACCCAGACAATCCTTCTAAATCATACGCTCTGGCCAAAACCCCTTATGACGATGAGAATTACGAAATCGCTCTCACTAAGCTTGGAGAGTTCAAATCTCGCTTTCCATACAGCAAATTTGCGACAGATGCAGAACTTCTTATAGCGAATAGCCACTATGAGCTAGGACAATATGCTGAAGCTACGGCAACTTATAAACAATTTATCAAGCTTCATCCAAAACATCCGAAAACCCCGTTCGCTCAATATCGTATTGGAGAGTCTTACTGGGCAGATGCTCCTGAGGAGGTTAATCGTGAGCAGGACCTCACTGCTCGAGCGATAGCTGAGTGGGAAATCCTCGTAAAATCCTACCCAAAAAGCGAGTATACCCCAAAGGCACTCGAACTGATTAAGCAAGGAAAGAGAAGAATGGCTGAATCTGAGCAGTTCATAGCTCAGTTTTATTGTAAACAGGGTATATGGCATGCTTGTGCTTATCGCCATGTCTCTTTAGCAGACAAAGCACCTGTCGAATTTAAGGATCTCATTAAAACTGCTTTAGAAGAAGCATCCATCGCATTCGAGAAGATGGCTGATGAATGGACCGTCGAAGATAAAGATAAAAACTTGTACTACCGAAAAATGTTGAAAGAACAGCTTGCAAATCAAGGTAAAGCTCTAAAGGCAAAAGCTGAAAAACTATAAAGTCACACAGGACTTTTCTTTCCTTACTCATCATCAATAACCGAAATTTCAACACCATTTATTTGTTCAATAAAATCATAGGCATACAAATTATCTTGGTTGACCGGCCAAGATCTAGGAGGTATGTATGTCCTATGTCATTATGACTTTCCTACAAAATTAGCGAACCCAATCCACTAAGGAGGCCCTATGTTTAGGCTAGAAAAGGCACTATGGGCAGTAATGCTGGTATCAGGAATTTTATTCTTTTTATCAGCATGCGGAAACCATAAACACAGTACAGACAGGGCTCTCACAAGCAAATCTTTTGAATCGGAAAAAGAGTTTTTTGCACCCCGAAAAATCAAAGATTCATTTGTCCTCGCAGAGCAAGGAACAACTTCGACAAATCAAGGATCAAATACCAATCCAAATGCATTCATCCTTGACCAAACAGCAGGAATCAACAAAGACCCTAATATGCAAAGGCATGAGAAATTCCATTCATTTGCTCCCCCTCATCATGCTGAAGGCCTTCAAACTCTAGGGCTGCGAAAAGCATCCCTGGACAAAGAGTTTTTACTCAGAACAAACCTTATCCAAGGCGGCCTTGCTCCCGATTTCCATAATCTGAAATCTCGGGTCGTCGCATTCACTCTTAAAGCTGGAAGGCTATTCTTAGTAGAGGCGACTCAGGGTCACGCTTATTATCATGACATCCCTCAGCAATTAATTTTGACTGACTTCGAAGTAGACCACGAAGATGATGACACCATCTATTTCAATTTTAATTCGGGTATGACTAAACTATACACCCAGGGAGACTGGTATGCTCAGGACTTTTCTGGATCTGACCCTGCCCACTTCTCAGAGCAATTCCAAGCTGTAAACATTGCTAATAGCTACTCAGAGACCGTTTCATTCAACCAAGAAAAAGAGTATCTTTTTGTGAAGCAAATAGCTCAAATTCAAGATGGCTCTTCTTATCTACCCATAGAAGTTCGCTATTATTTCCAACCCTATGAGCCTAGCAAAGATTTTACTCCCACCATATCACCAAGACAAAAGAAGCATTATGGATTTTTTGAAGTCAACCCCACCATTTCACAAGAAACTAAAAAATCCCGCACTTTGGCAAGTAAATTTAACATCAACAAGCCTATAATATTTGCTATTTCTGACAATACTCCTAAAGAATATCGAGACACCATAAAAGAAGGGATCCTTTATTGGAACAAGGCTTTTGGTTCAGAAAAAATTCAGGTGATCGACGCTCCAAAAGGACTCTCTGCTCCTCAGTATGATTACAATATGGTTCAATGGATTGACTGGGATGATGCTAGCCATGCCTATGCAGATGCACAAATGGACCCCCGAACTGGTGAGATTCTAAATGTCCAAATTTACATGAGTAGTGTATTCGCTATTAAAGGGAAGCAGCAAGCTAGGGAAGCTATCCGCAAGTTATTAGCGACTCACTCTGAGGCTGACTCAGCATCTTCTCGCCAGAGACTTGAGAAGCTTTTAAAAGGCAACAACAAGTCGGAAATCAAGTCTTTTCTATCTGGGAAAGAGGAAACAAGATCTAAGAAGAAAATTGGTTTAAGAGGCTTTTTCCAAGAGCCGCTGTGCGATGATCACACGCATTTAGAATCACTAGCAATTAGTATGACAGAGCTTCTTGGAGAGAACCTTTCTGAAGAAGTTTTCTTTGAAGTTTCAAAGGACCACTTAAGGGAAGCTATCGCTCACGAAGTCGGCCATACTCTTGGCCTACGTCATAACTTTGCTGGTTTCTTAGCAGGGAATTATGACCTAGAGCAAAAAGACGACATTTTTTCCCATTACGTTAAGGACGCACAGGTTCCAGATGATCTGGTTGTCACAAGCTCCATCATGGACTACATGCCCTTCCAAGAGTCAGCAATCGCTGGACACCAAGTGAAGAATAATCACAAGGCTTTTTCTTATGATGAGATGGCAATTCAAATCCTTTATCAAGGAAAGAAAATCTCAGACTATGCATCAAAGCCTTTGTACTGTACAGATAGCCATGCAAACCGATACATTGATTGCCAAATATGGGGCATAGGCTCTTCACCCATTGCTTATACGAAGTATCAAACTCAAAAGAACCTCGAAGATTTTCCAAAAATGCTAGCAGAATACTTTATATCCAATTCAAAGTCAGTTGAAGCTGATGAAGAACCCCTTCCATTTGATCATGTCCTGATGCCTTCTCTGCGCTGGTCAATAAGCTTACTAAACCCACGTTTAAAAGCACTAGAGTCCATGCTATCTGGAAGCCGCTCTCTACGCCTAGATCGTGAGTTTGGCTTTGTGTCAGAAGGTAACTCAGAAAGAATCAACGAGCGTTTTGCTTCATGGATTCATGAAGAGGTAGCTATTCACGGAGATGGTCATTGGAGCAATATCTTAGATAAGATGCCAGCAAACTTTGGTGCTTGGGTAAGCACTGAGTTTTCTCGCATTATTCGCAGTGAAACCTACAAAAGTGGTGTCGGACCTGCAGGCGCTTACACGTTCACTGATGCTGAGATAGAAATGATGTGTGCAGCTGTAGCTGACTATATGACTGAGATGGAACAAAGCTTAGCTACTGTTGATATCATCCAGCTATACTACTTGGAAGGCATATCAAATCAGGAGATAAAATCTGCAGGCAAAGATATCGACGATGGATTCGTGAGTTACCTCAAAGACAAGGCTAGGAACATTATTTTCGCTCAAAAAGAGGCAGGAGATGAAAATAGCCCTATGCACGATTTTGAGGTTGGATTGCTAGAAGTCAATGCAAAAGCGACGGTAGAAGCTAGTTCTGAACGTGAATATATTGCGAAGGTTCTGATATTAAAAAGCATGCTGGAGAAGGTCGAACTGCCATTCTTCTTAATAGATGACCAAGAGTATACTAAGGCTTACTCGGAAAAAGAGCTAGAAATGCTAGCAACGGAGAGACTAAATGCTCAGCTAAACGATTTAGTTGCACAAATTGACCTTAGCCAGATTTTTCCTGAGGAGATGCAGGTCCCCGAGGACCAAAGCGCCACTGAACATAATGACTCGTCGACTCAACTAAACAACAGTACAAGCGATCCGGTAGATATGGATATCGATGATGACACAGACATATCGGATTTAAAAATCAGCCTGATTACGAGTAAGTCCAATAGTATTTTACACAGTAAAAATAACGATTTCCCCGTCCACTTCCATGCGAGTTTACTAGAGACCCTAAAGGCAAAAGAGCAATCAATTAAAGAAAAATGGCACCAAGCGCTTGAAAGTATTGACAATGGAACAAGTGATTCAGATTTACCAAGCCCAAAATCCCTTGATCCAAACTTGTCTGCTAGTTCTGAAGATGCTCAAAACCCCTCCTATAGCTTAGATGTTCCAGTTACCTTATACTTTCCAGTTGCCCTTCCAAGCTTCAAATATAATTTTGAAACAAGGTTTTGGGCTTCAAAGCTTCTCGACAAAAGCAAGGGAGAAAGCATCGCTTTCGGAATGAGGGATCGAGATAAACTTTCTGATGAATTTGCTGAGCTTTATAAGCATTACCTCCGAGGATTCAAGATCAAGGACAAATCTTTATCGAGACAAGCCAAAAATGTGAATACTTGGATTCAGAAGAATACAATCATACTTTCAAATCTTCTTGGACTTTAGGTAACTCCAAATAAATATTCTACCCACTATTCATGTGTGATCAGAACGCTATATTTTGGTAGAAACGGATG
>JABSRF010000097.1 GCA_013215275.1 Oligoflexales bacterium
TTCTCCTTATGTAAATTCAGCATGTTACATTTAGGAGTTTTACTTATCAAATGGTCCTAAAAACGGGGTCCACTATATTCTTCTTGTTTGTTGGACAAAGTGACAAAAATCTTTTATTTTCTGAGCATTTTCTATCGTAAAAAACTTTCGTTTTTTTTCTTGCTCAATTTTTAGGGTAAGCATCCCACTACTGATAAAAATTTTAAGGATAGATTGAAGCTCTTCCCTTGGCCTGTTTAGCATCCCTTCACAATAATCTAAAATCGTTTCAGGCAAAAGCCCCTTAACCTCATCAAGCAGAATGTGCTTGTCTTCGGCACAGGTAGCAATCGCGCTTGCAAACTGGGAGCTGGTGTATAACAAAGAAATTTGGCTTTCCCTTGCTTTTTCAAGCTTCTGTAAGGTTTCTGAATAGACCAGGTTCATATGCTGCAGCCTTTGAGTAAAGTCTTTTAAAACGATACTGACCCATTTAGGCAACTTTGCGATCAATCCTGAAATTTTTTCATGGCTTACAGATGTGAGAACCACCTTTGTTTTTGCACGCGCGGAGGCTAAACGATTTGCATTCGTAATACAGGTCAGGGTTCCCATAACCTCACCAGGCTTCATAACCGACAGCAAGATATCCTTACCGTCACGTTTGGTAAATATCTCTACCTCGCCTTCTTTAATAAAGAACATCGACCCACCTTGTTCTCCTTCAGAGAAAATGGGCTCTCCAGGTTTATAGATGGATGCTAAATTTTTGGAGCTGACCGGTTCTGACATGTCGCCCTTTCAGTACGCAGAAGCCACATAGGTAGCTCGGCAGAATCAGCTTAAGGATTAAATTCGCCTTAGGAGAGCGGCGCCCCAGGTTAGACCAGAGCCAACCACGGCTAGGACAATTCGGTCACCCACTTCAAATTGATCCCAATGACTAGAAAGGACGATAGGGGCGCCGGCTGCGCCTTGGTTGCCGTGGGTGTCGACATTATACAGGTGCTGGTTTTCCGTAAAACCCAGGCGTGTGGAGGCAGAAAGCAGCATACGGAAGTTTGCTTGATGACCAATAAAATACTTAACATCCTGGGATCTTAAGGAATTTCTGGCCATAATTTCATCGACGACCTCACAGGTCTTGGTGACTGCAAATTTTTGCACCCGAGCACCATTTTGCTTGAAAACCCCATCCACAGGAATAGTCACTGCGTCAAAGCCACTAGGGTCTGAATGCAGAACCACATCTTCGACAGCGAGCCCAGAGGCTGAGGCCTCCCGGCTCAAAATAGCGCAAGCAGCTCCATCGCCAAAAAGGACACAGCTGCGGCGATCCGAAAAATCTAAATAGGTGGAATAGCGCTCGGCATTGAACACCCCAATCTTACGAGCCGCTCCGTCTTTGAGCATAGCCTTGGCAATGCTCAGGTTGGTAACAAAGGAACTGCAAGCTGATTGAGCATCAAAGGCTGTGCAGCTAAGATTCAGCTTAGCGGCTATTACATTTGCATTTGCTGGTATGAGGTAGTCTGGGATGGATGTACCGCAGATCACGAGGTCAACAGCCGAGCCGACAGCTTGCGACCTACTGAGTGCTTGATTCCACGGTCCTTCAACCATCGTTTCAATGCCGGGAATCGAGCCTTCTTTCCTGAGCTGAGCCACCGTCGCTTCACCAAAGCGTAGCTTTCTAATGATGTCAGGGCTCAAGACACTGTAACGGCTTTTAATGCCAGTTCTATCTTCGACCCACTGAGCTGATGAGTCGATATCTAGGCTTTCAAAAAAATAATTGTCTATCTTGTAAGGAGGGTGTTCGTGCCCCATGCCAACAATAACGACAGGATCGTTATCCATCAATCGAATCCTCGAATCATTAGTTTGTGTACATCCCGCCATTTACATGTATGGTTGATCCTGTGATATACGAAGCCTGGTCAGAAGCAAGAAACTTTACCGCTTCAGCCACTTCGCTAGTTTGGCCTAAGCGCTTAAGAGGAATTTTTGCAAGAACCCCCTCTTTCACCTCATCACTCAATGCACCAGTCATGTTAGTTTCAATAAATCCTGGAGCAACACAGTTTGCCCTTATTTGATAGGGAGCCAAATCCTGTGCAATTGATTTCGTAAAGCCAGTAATCGCACTTTTTGTTGCCGCATACATGGACTGGCCTGCATTTCCAGTATGACCCACGACACTAGTAATGTTGATGATGCTTCCCGATTTTTGCTTTATCATCATGCGTGAGCAGTGCTTAGCCAGTAAAAAAACCGACTTCAAATTAATCGTCAACAAAGTATCGAAGTCTGCCGGTTTAGCAAAAGGGATGAGTTGATCGATGGAGTGGCCCGCGTTGTTTACTAAGACATCGATTCTTCCATACTTCTTCTTGACTTCCTTGACCAATGCATCAGCTGCCCCGTCCTCATTCAGGTCGAACTGAAACGCACATCCGTCAGGAAGGCTAGAGACGAGATCATTTGCAAGGTTCGAATCTGACCTATAATGAACTCCAACTTTGTACCCACTTTGTCCTAGGAGTTTGACACAGGCAGCCCCAATCCCCATAGAACCTCCTGTTACTAAAGCAACTTTTTCATTCATATCAAGACCCACGGTGGTTGAAATTAAAATAACAAGTCTGATCCGCTTAAATCAGGTGCAATAGATCCTACACCTTCTAATTATGGTGGGAAATGTTTTCTTTTGCGCTGGCTGTCAATAAGAGGAGAAGCCCATACCAACAGGGAATCACAGTCCTTCAGGAGTTTTTAAGCAATGCTTCAAGGCTAGGGTCTAATGGAACATTGAACATATCAGCAAAACCTAAAAATTCATGGCTAGTAGATCCATCCATGCGAGCATAATACTCCCCTAGAACAACCCTCGCATAGCCTAGAAAAATTTTCAAACGTTTAATTTTACATATTTTTTTTAAATCTAGGGGGCGTTCTGGCTTTGACATTGAGTAAGCAGCTAAAGCTAGAAACGTGATGAAATCCGTTTCCTCTCTTTCGAACTCACCCTGATCTGGATCGCATATGAATAAAGCTTGAAAAGCTAGTTGCTCGAGAAGAGAGTCTGGAAGGTTTGTGGGATGAAAGTGATGAGGTGGCTGAAGTTGAGAGCTTTCAGCCCACGTCAAAAACTGCTTTAAACTGCTGCGATAGTGTTCACTTTTTGAATAGTTAAACAAACTATACGGGATAACTTTCATAAGCCCTTCAAAACAGATTAACCTTTCTCTCCATTCCACTCCACCTTAAACTTATTTTAATAAAGAAGCAAAATTAAATGGGCTTAAGGAATGACTTTCTGATTCAAAAAAGTCTCGGCTTGATCAGCTCTTTCAATTGCTTTTTCAAGCTCAAGATGCACTTTCTCTAAATACTTGCTTTTAGATAAACCTTTTGCCACTGAGGTGAATCGCATGGTCCACATGCCAGAATCAGTCATTGCTGATCCAGTGATTTCGATACGCCCCTGCGCACCCAGAAGGTTTTTAAAAAAAACATGATCTAAACCAAGTTGAGCTCCCTTAAAAATGGGATAATGGGCCCTCAGAAAACCTCCCGACTCGTCGAGGCCTAAAACTTGAGCACCGGTGCTAATAACGACATCATGCCCTTTCAAGCTCAAGTTTTTGCTTGCTGCTACTAATTTTTTGGGGTCCAAGAGGCTTGCAAAGATCCGGTACAAAAGAGTCATCAACCCATACAGTTTTGGGATAGAGCATACTCCTATTGATTGATCAGTATTTCCACCATTTGCTACAATAAAAATTGATCCGTATTTTCTAACAATATCCCCAAACTGATCCTCTAATCTTTTTACGGTATAGCCCTCTGGAAGCTCATGCAGAAACAAGCTAGCAATTTGGCCTTTGTAATTTAATAATAACGTTTTAATGTCTTCAAACTTGCTGATGGATATCCCCTTCACACCGTATGCCAATAGACTTCTGACTAAGCATTCCCCTTGATCAACGTCAGGATGATAGCAAACGACCACTTTCTCAGTACTTATTAGGTTTGCAGCTCCCAGGCTAGGGAGCTTCTCCACCCAAACCCGTCCCTTATCAACAATTGCCGGAATAGGAAACAAACTGAACCTTTGGTTTTCGTAGGCAATGTTAGAGCCGTAGCTGAGTTTAATAGGTTTTTGTGCGTCAGAGCAAGGCGAGCAGATCCATTTACTTTCGTAGTCAAACGCAAACGGGGAGGTGGACACTAAAAAGCTTCCAACCCGCCCAAGGATCCTCGCATCTGCCGCAAGCGAAAGATTCTGATTAAAGGGACAATGCTCCGTATCCTGATGATATGGAGATAAAACACAATGAGAAGATATGACCTCTCCAACCTTGGCAACGATAAGGCTTGGATCCGAAACCCCTAAAAAAAAACCAGCAAAATTTCTTTTTGCCAACGACTCTAGCTCTTTGCGCGTTTTACGCAAAACATTCACAAGTATTGGAGTGTTTCTAAAGGTAGAGTTTTGTGTCAAACGATCAAATAGTAAACCTGCATCACCATCCGGTAAACTTGACTCAGTCAGTACCAAGTGAGGCATCTCCTGAATAATTATTTGTAGGCCTTCATACAGACCCATCGCTATAATTGCTTGGCAATGGATACGAGCTAGTAGGTTTTTTAGGGCTATACCACGCTCCCTACGTGCTACGATCAGCACAACTTGATGGTTGGAGATTTTTAACTCTGAATGACCCACTCTAGTTAACCTCTTTGGACAGAGCAGATTGAACCACACGCCTGATTTTTTCAAGCTTTTCAAAACTGCCACCAAACTCTCGTTCACACCGCTTCAAGTATTTTAACGCAGTGTTGAAGTCTTTAACCCTATGGCAGGCTAATGCTGCATTCAAGCTCACCTTATATTTCAAGTCATTACGCACAATACGATGAGCCTTTTTATATAAAATTAATGCTGACTTACCTTTGCCTGCCTGGGACAGAGAAACACCAATATCATTGAGCTTCGAAGCTAGATGAGGGCCCACTTCATCGAGGTTATCAAATAATTTCAAAGCCTCACCCACCTTTCCTTGAGCGATTAGTAAGTGCACTTGTGACTCTATATATTGCTGTTTGTGAGCGCCAATTTGCTTTGCATTTTCAATGAGTTTTTTCGCATTGGATACATCACCCAATTCGCAGTATGCATTTGCCAAGACTAGTTTGCGAGAAGCATTGGCGATATTTTTTGCATCAATTTGCCTCAGATAACTTACGGATTCCTTTACCCGCCCAACTAATAATAGGGCTTCGCAGTAACCCATTTGCGCAGGAATAAAAAAAGGGTTTAATTTTTCAGACATTTTAAAATAAGCAAGAGATTTGTCTAACTTTCCCTCCGACTCCAAGGCAATAGCACAAAAATATGCAGCCAAGTAGTGGTAATCAGCCTCATCCTCCAATCCCAGCTCAAGGGCTTCCATATCATCGTGCTTGGAGTTTAGGATGGACTGTGTAAGGCGTAAACACTTTGCTTCAACAGAAGAATTGTCATTGATGACCCCTTCAACATGTTTGTGGAGTTCTCTAAGATTGAATTGCCAGCTATCAAAAGATGCAATGTTTGAAAGCCCATATTCGAACATATTCAACATGAGATTAACCTTGGGAGCATCACACACAATCAGTTGCATGGAGGGAATGCATCCAACATGATCTTTGAACCATGTTAAGAAAATATCAACCTTCTCACTATATTGGTCGCAAAGAACGCACTGTGCACAGATCGCATTTGATCTTGATATTTCTACCACTTCTGACAAACTACTCGAAACCATATTTTCTAGGGAAAAATCGTATCCTGAGAGTGATGCTACAATATCATCCAACTCTATGTGGTCACACAAGTTAACAATAAGACAAACATCTTTCATAGCATTTTCTCAAACATACTTACAGAACCCCTTAACCGACCTATCGGTTTTTAAGGGGTTCTTATGAAAGTTACAATTTAGTAGGAACTATAAAAATCAGTACAATATATCTTACCTGTAGGAGTTTACCCTTGTGCAAATCAATGCCGGCAAGATCCAATCAAATGAAATGTCGGAGGGAAAGCCAGTTGATTTAAACAGCAATTTGTGAAATATTTGTATGACTAAACCTTTAAATTAAACATTGGAGTATTCAAATGCAGCTGCATGGCCTCAAGATTTGTCTTCTATATCTTTTGTTTTATAACCATGGATTTGCAAGCCTCAATTTTAACTCACAACAAATCACTTCCGAATTAAAGGAAAACAATTTCTTCAGTAAAACTCCTGGAACCGTTCTTTCATTGTGCAAGCATGAACAGTGCAAAAACTTTGCCGCAGGTTACATCGATCCAGCTTCTCCAGAAACCATCCATAAAAATGGAAGCTATCGCATTGGAAGCCTAACCAAGTCTATGGTTGCCGTATTAGTTATGCAGGCGATCGAAGACGGGCTCATAAGTTTAGAGGATACCCTAGGAGAGCTCTTGCCTGAGTACCATAAATGGCAAGCTGTTACCATAAAGCACCTGCTTCGAATGGAATCAGGAATTCCTCCATACTTATTTAGTCAAAAATATGCCTTTGGAATCATTTATGAAATGCTAAGAGGCAATAAGAAAACTTATGCCCATTCAGAGATTCTAAACAACATAAAGGATGAAGACTTAATCTTTGCTCCTGGGTCTCAAAGCGAGTACAACAACTCCAACTATATTTTGTTGGGCCTGATCCTAGAAAAGGTCAGAAATGAATCCCTGCAAAACATCTTAAGAAATGGAATCATTGAGCCTCTTCAACTTGAAGACACCTACCTAGATGATGGTATTCGGGAAAACCCAGGATTGACCAAAGGCTTTTTACATACCTATACCTTAGGGCTTCCTTATTTTTCGGTTTTCTTATTTCCTAAAGAAAAACGACGCGGTTTTGATATGGTTGAGATCAGTGATGGCCTTCCTGCATCTCGGGTATGGGCTGCTGGTGCAGTCATTTCGACACCGGCAGATATGACTGTTTTTATTAGAGCCTTGCTAACAGGTGACCTACTTAGCCAAGAGAGCCTACAAGAAATGCAAGAGTTTGTGGTTACAAAAATAATTGGAATGCCTTTCCTTTATGGTCTCGGGCTTATGGCATATCCCAGTGAGTTTGGCACTCTCTACGGCCATGGAGGGATTGGTGTTGGCTATCAAAATATGACTTACTACATGCCAGATGCAGGACTTTCAATTGCTCTTGCCCAAAATGTAGGGCCAACAAGTACCTTTGTGAACTTTGAGCAGGTCCTGAATATTGTATTCAACCAGTTTAAAGTTGACCCCTTTGAGCCAATGGTCGAAATTATCAATGAAAATTATAACCGTGGCCTCCACCTCCGAGTCAAAGGCAAGTTGGCAAAAAGTGCCGTCGAGCCCAGTAAAATGCCAAGTACAATAGGGTATGCCTTTGATAGTAAGCGCTTCGTGCCAGGGCAATCCTTCAACCAGTTCTATCTCGAAACCATCGAGCTAGAAAACGAGGAGTGGATTAGGATAACCGGCATAAGCATGAGTTTATTCGCAAGCCTTTCAGCAAGTGGTCAGGCTAAGATGCCCATGAGTATGGTTTTAGTTAAGAAATCCGCCTTAACCGAAGCCCGAGCTAATGGTAAAGACTACTTAAGCACAAGAGGAAATCTCGACACCAGCCCAATTTTTGCGGTTACAGGGAGCCTAAGCCAATCTTCAGGCACACAGCCTTTTGAAGCTTGTGCTTCGCGCATAATTGAATCAAAGAGGCTACTAAACCTTCAATTTGGCACCAACTTGGATGAACATTTTAATCAGGGTGAAACGATAAAAATCCTGAGCAATATACCCTTAAGAAACGCATATCATGAGGATTTTTCATTGCTTGGAAAATTTGGAATAAAATTATGCTCTGAGAATCCAGTCCAACAGTCTTAGTCATGAGAATTGGCCGACTAGAGGCCAAGTAAACGCTATCAAATATTGAATCATTCACGAGCAACTTCTTCCACAAATAGTTCAGTTGGATCCATAATCAAATAATAAACCTTAGCACTCCCAGCTTGAGCTTCTAAACCAGGCTCTTGCAAATTAATCTCCCTTAGCTTGTTATCAATATTTGGAGCTAAAAGTATAGCGTGCTCAGGGAGCTCTTTAGCTAGTTTAAGAACAGGTTTATCTTGCTCAAAAATAAAATGAATTTCTCTTGCAAGTTTTTTGTCGTTCACGAACCTATACTCTTTTCTCAGCCTAAAAATCATCTTATCTGAGTTTGCAGGCTGATCAACTTCACTATAGTACCCGCTTGATGGAACCTTATCGCAAATAAGGGTGTTGTTCAGTTTATTGATGCAACGGGTTGGAATGATGGCATGGTGTTGAAATGGGCTGTAGGGACTTGAATGCCAGCAGGATAACTTAATAAAGGATACTCGTTTTTTAACCATTCTTCGACTCCTACAATATCCTGTAAATACAGTTCGGAAGGATCAAGCAATAGTTTGCGCAAAATTGGCAAGACTAAGTCTTCCGCAAATATCTTTTCTCCATTTTCGTAATTAAGATCTCTATGAACAATCCAAGTCATCGTTACTAAGCTAAGCAAATATTATTTAGCAATAATGCGATATTATTTTTTGGCTTTAGTGAATGAATCAAATATTTCCAGTTTGGGGGAAACTAAAAAACATAGAAACCTACAAGAGGGAGAGTTCTACACTGCAAGGCTGTTGGATGCCATGGAGAATGATTGATCGAATCAAGCAGCGTTGTTTTTGATATGATTTCTGCGCTTGTCCAAGAGAGCATTTGCCTTCTCGAATGCTTTGAGAGCTTTATTCACCTTAGTGAGCACAGCATCCATATCCATAGCGCTGCGGTCTGCTTCAATTTTTGCTGAGATGATCTTAAGATTCCCATAAGCGATTGCCAAAGGATTACTTAAATCATGCAAAAACTCTCTCTCAGTTTTATCGGCGGTATACTCTTTTTCGTCCATGTACAACCTCGAGGATCTTTAGCGGTTTTTAGGTTTTCTTAATTAACTCTTAGGGATAAAAGCAACGGTCGGCTCTTTAGCTAGAATATCAAAAAACTTATCTCTATCAGCACCTACAACATTTTTGATTTCAAGCCCAAAGCCCTTCTGAAATTTGGAATCTCCTTGCCTTCTTACCCACCTGACCACACCATCCCCTTCGAGACAAGCAATTGAGTCATTTTCAAGGTCAATCTTGAAATGAACAACATCGGAAACAGCTGGAACTTTATCCTCAACGGAAATGAATAAACCACCACTTCCGAGGCTTAGCTTCTGACTGGTCTTAGCATCTGCAAAGTTAGGGAGTTTTGCTTCTACCTTGAAAACACTCTCGTCTTTAGTAAGTTCGCTTCCCCATCGTTCTGAGTAATCTAGGACCGATACTCGAACGGTATCGATGAGCTCATTGCGATTAAACGGCTTACCAAACATTGCAACTGCACCCTTATCATAAGCATCTTCTAGGGTGATATCAGCAAAACCCGTCATAAAGACTAAGGTAGGTGATTTCGGATCTTTGGCCCTCAGATTTTCTAGCAACTCTACACCGTCTCCGCCTGGCATTCTGATGTCAGACACGACCACATCGATGCTATTGTTTTGAACTAGCTCCAAGGCCCCTTTGCCGTTAGAGGCACTGAGGACATTCGCTCCTACCAGCTCAAATTCAAAGGCCACCAACTCACCTAGATCGGGTTCGTCATCAACGACCAGGATGGTTAGATCTTTTATCTCTTTCAAAAAACCTCTCCTTTGCCGCTTAATCATTTATATGCAGATATTGTTATTTTACTGTCTTTGTAAGGAGGCTGCTATGGGTGATACCACTCATCGAAAAAATAAATATTTTCTATTTTTACTTATCTTTACAAGTAAGTAGGTTTATCAAAATCCAATTATTTATGTGCATTCCGATTGGCATTTTTTTAGAATACCAGGAAGATCCTTCCGAGCTTGTCCTTCAATTTGCTAAGAGGGCTTGTGAACCGTCCTAGCAAATCAAGGAAACTGGGATAAGTTGTTTCAAGAAAAATGAAGAATTAAAAAAGGCTTACATCCGCTCAACAGCTTTCATACCCAATAAACCCAAGCCTTGCCTTAGAGTTCTTGAAAACGCAGAAATGAGCGCCATTCTTGCTTCTATGAGTTCAGGTGATTCTGCATTAACGACAGAATGGTTTGCATAGAAGCGGTTAAACCCTTTGCACATAGAGAACAGGAAGTTTGCGATGACCGAGGGACGATAAGTCTCTCCAGCAAGCATCACCACTCCATTAAAATCATAAACGTAGCGAAGTAACTCGGACTCGTACGAGCTGCTCAGCAACTTTAAGTTTTCAAGAGAAACCTTATGGCCTCGTTGATCACATTCGCGCAAGATCGAGCAGGTGCGTGCATAACTATACATAAGGTAAGGCCCTGAGTTCCCATCAAAGCTGGTCCAGGCTTCCACATCGAATACGATCTCTTTTTGTGGATCAGCACTAAGCATTCCATATTTGATCGCTGAGACTGCAAGCTTATGTGCCGTATCGGCAATTTCATCTTGGGTCCACTTGTCAGCATACTTTTCCAAGTGCTGCTGGATTTTTTCCAAGGTCAGTTTCACTAGGCTAGAAAAAGTAACTGCGTTGCCCTTACGGGATGATATTTTTCCTTGAGGCAAAGTTACATGCGCATAGCTCAGATGGTAACAGCTTTTAGCCTGCTCAAAGCCCATAAGCTCTAGTGCTTTAAACAACTGTCGGAAATGAAAATTTTGCTCACACCCAACCACATACACAGATCGATCGATGTCGAATTCCTCAAACTTGGTCTTAGCGAGAGCTAGATCTTTAGTAATATAAAGAGAAGTCCCATCAGATTTTCTGGCCATGAAGTATCCAAGGCCATCCTCTTCTAAAGAAACCCCGTAAGCTCCTTCAGACTTTGTAAATAAGCCTTTTTCGATATACTCATCGACTATATCCTGTGAGCGCTCTGAGACGTCGGACTCGTAGAATATATGGTCAAATTTCACACCCAACCATTGATAGATATCGCCAAAGTCTTTCATACACTCATCGCGGCTTTTTTTCCAAAGCTCATAATAAGAGCCTTGCTTGGATTCAATGGCAGCCAATATTTCAGAAACTTCTTTCTGGGCCTGCTTTTTCTCGGCTTCATCCCCCGTGCTCAGCAGCTCGTGGGCTTCAGCGTAGCGCTTACCATACCACTCAGAGTACTTACCAGACGGAGGCTCACCCTCATATTGATTGACTTGCCACAGGCACTTAGCAACATGGGTGCCTTCATCACCAATGTAGTTTACTGGAATAACCTGATACCCATTGTAAGCACTGATCAAACTCACTGCCTCGCCTAAGCAAACATTACGGCAGTGTCCTATATGAAATTCTTTGTGGGTATTAGGCTGAGAAAACTCTACCATGACCCTTGTGTCCCTGATTGCCTTAGGCTTTTCGCTTGCAAAATAGCTGTCATCAAGGATACTTGGCACAAGAAAATTAGCTAAGTAAGGTTGATTTAAGAAGAGGTTTAAAAAAGCGCCGGCGATTTCAACTCTTTCTATCCAAGGGCATGAGGCTGATTCTATATGGCCCTTTAAATCCTGAGCAATATCAAATGGATTTTTCCTCAAAACCTTCGCAAAGCGGAAACAAGGTAGCGCAAAGTCCCCGAGTTTAGGCTCAGGTGGTTTTTCAATCAGCTGATAAATCGCCAGCTCTTTGATCGCTCCGCGAGCCTTCTCATCGACAAGGCCTTTGAGGATAGATTCTTCAATAAGACTAGCAATATCCTTTTTTGCTGGATCAACCCATACAGGAGTATCTGCGCTCATATTCTCCTATGCTCCCTTTTTTTTGCAAAACTTTTTAGCTTAATTCAACCACAGTCGCTCGAAACCTCCTCATTTATGAGGGGATATCCTTACTCTCCACAAGCAGAGGTTTGAGGACTCATCCTTGGCTAAGGTGAGTTTTACCAGAAAACCTGGATAAGTTCATACTGTACCTTGTCTTTTACAACAAGATAAACCCTAAAACACTGGAAAAATTCTAAACCTAAGTTTTGACCTCTCCTTGGATAAAAAGGGAATTCAATCAGTTGGTCTCTTACTGCGAAATTGAAATCCCCACAAACGCCTGCATGCTGACCTATAACGGCTGGAATTCTAGATTAGGGGGCATTGCTTGCGTTTGATGCCTTAAGAAGTAAAGGCGGATTGCTAGATTAAGTGCAGAAGAAAAATTTTCATCGCTTCGCAGGGCGACTTTAGATAACCTGTGATA
>JABSRF010000098.1 GCA_013215275.1 Oligoflexales bacterium
TAAAGTAAGTAAAGAGCTATATGAAGTCAAAAGCCTTTAAATAAAGGTATTTTATATTTCGCTACAGCGACTAAATATGTCTATTTTTGTTATATATGCACGAAAGAATTAACTCCATGGAAAGTTCATAAACTCTACGGTAAAAGGGCAGTGTGTGAAAACTATATTGAGGAATTAAAAAATCAAATGGGGTTGGGAAAAATGAAGTCAGGGTGTTTTACAGCAACTTCACTACAGTTCCATTGTAGCATCTTGGCTTATAACCTCATCCGCTGGATGACGGTATGCCTTGGGAAAGCGAGGATATTCAAATGGGAAATCAGCTCAATTCGTTGCTTTTTAATAAGGGTAGCTGGAAAAATTTCACGAAGCTCAAGAACGCTCTCAATATTCATGGATAAAGAACACTTTTACCAAGATGAGTTAGATCTTTGGATGTCTTTCTGTTTGTAGATTAATTTATAGATTTAATTGATTGATTAAAATTTGCGCTCCGAGAAGCTTTCCAAGAAAGCATGGGATCTCTGTGTTTTAAAAAGCAAAATGCCTAAAGAGTAGAATATATTTTTTGATCTGCGAGATTTTCCTCCAATCTTTTTGTATATTTTTGATAGCGGCGATGGAGAAATTCATAGCATGCAGAATCTAGGTTAAACAAGACCTTTCCAAAATCCCAAACTAGATTGATCATAGTGATCCCTCTCAATTATTTCCGAGCTATAGGCAGTATCACTCGCTTGACTTTACTTTTTCTCTGACCATTTTAACCTTTTTCACGGGGAATTTGCTTAATTTTTCTCCGGTTGACTTGATATTTTTAATGTCGATAAATTCTTCTAGCTTTATTAGCTGAGAAGGAGGAGCGGTTTTTGATCCTTCACCTGCAAAGTCAGCTTTTATCACTGGGTGCGCCTTTAAAGTTGCTAACATCAGCTTGGTGCCTTTGGTTTTAGGGACAAAAGACTTACAACCAAGGGTGTCGTCCGTGACAGCGATTCGTTTGACAAACAGATCGTTTTTTCCACCATCCAGATAAATGGCTGAAATAATCGTCTTAGCCTCCCATTTTTGCAGCTCTATGAGGTCTTCGCTGAAAAAACGTTCCTTTTGGCAGTTGAGAATTTCATAGGTGCCAGATTGAAAAAGTCCAATCAGCTTTTCATTGGCGCCAAATTTTCCAAGGTAGACGCCGTTTCCGTCAAAGTTTAGTTTGCCGGTGTTGCGATCGAACCAGACTCTCTGGCTGCTACCTTTATTAAGGGAAAGCTTATGACGTACGATTTTACTTACGGGGTACTTTGTTAAGACCGTGCCCACGGCACTCCGATTTTTTACCTCAATACTCGAAAAATCAAAAAGGTGGCTTTTCTTCTTAGATGGTGCACTCGGTTTGAGGTTCACGCTCACCACCTCGGATTTGCCTTCAGGATTGACCGATAAGTATAGAATTTTTGACTCTGCCGTACCCTTTGTGAGTTGATAGGTTTTTTCCTTGGTCGCTGATAAAATACTGCACCGTTTGGCGATCGCTGAGCCAGACTTACCATTTCGGTAGATAATGTGGTAGGTTTTCTGCTCTTCGTTTTTGACGAACTTACTGATCCAAATTATGTTTTTGCCAATATAAGACTTGGCGCTTACCTTGACGACCTTAAAGCTACCATCCTCACATATAGCAATAATTTCGTCCAGTTTTGAGCATTCAAAAAGAAACTCATCTTGTTTTAAGCCAGTGCCTATAAAGCCATCTTTACGGTTCACGTATAGCTTCTGATCGTTGACCACAAGGGACTTAACATCAAGCTTATTAAAGGAGTCGATCTTGGTGCGTCTTTCGCGGCCTTTTCCATACTTTTTGAGTAGGTCGCGGAAATAGGCGATCGCATACTTGTTGAGGTTTTCCAAGTTATGCTCCACTTGCTTTAACTCGGACTTTAATTTTTCTAAAGCTTCTGAAGACTGCTCTTTCTCGAATTTGGAAATTTTCTTGATCTTGATTTCGGTCAGTTTTTCGATGTCGCGCTCACTGAGCTCAAGGAAAAATTCCTCAGAAAAAGGTTTTAAGTGCCGCCTTATTTTTTTGAGAACTTCATCAAAGGATGACGCACTTTCAATCTTACGATAGATTTTTTCTTCAATAAAAATTTGCTCTAAGATGCCAGCATGAATTTTTTGCTTTAGTTTTTGTTCTGAAATCTTTAGCTCTTTTTCTAAGAGTGATTTCGTGTTCTCAGCCGTAGACTTGAGGACATCATTGACACTGCAGAAAATAGGCTTACCGTCAGATATAACGCAACAGTTTGGAGAAATCGACACCTCACAGTCTGTGAAGGCATACAAAGCATTGATAAGCTTCTCTGGGGTGCTTCCGGCTGGCAAGTGGATTAAAATTTCCACATCTTGAGCCGTATTGTCTTGAAGCTTCTTGACCTTGATTTGACCCTTTTCCATGGCTGCGAGGATGGAATCGATCAAGCCCGAGGTCGTAACTCCAAAAGGGACTTCCCGTATACAGAGTGTTTTTTGATTGATGGTTTCAATGACAGCTCTGACTTTAACCTTACTGCCCTTTTTTCCTTCTTTGTAGTCGCTAAAGTCCGCAATACCGCCTGTAGGGAAATCGGGGAGGATCTGGGGCCTGTAGCCTTTCAAGATGGCAATCGACTCTTTCAGTAGCTCACAAAAATTATGGGGAAGGATCTTGGTTGATAGGCCTACCGCAATGCCTTCGGCCCCCTGAGCGAGCAGGAGAGGGAATTTAACTGGTAGAAAAACGGGCTCATCGTTACGACCATCATATGATCGTTGCCACCATGTGGTTTCTGGGTTGAAGACCACCTCTTTTGCAAATCCTGATAACCTTGCTTCAATATAGCGAGCAGCAGCAGCACGGTCACCCGTTGTAAGGCTTCCCCAGTTACCTTGGGTGTCTATCAGTAGGTCTTTTTGAGCTAACTTTACCATGGCATCGCTGATGGCCATGTCGCCGTGTGGATGATAGCGCATAGAATGGCCAATTACGTTGGCAGCTTTGTTGTAGCGTCCATCCTCAAGGTCGTTTAAAGAGTGAAGAATACGCCTTTGAACCGGCTTTAGCCCATCTTCTAAACTGGGAATAGCACGATCAAGGATGACATAGCTCGCATAGTCTAAGAACCAGTCCTTGTAAAGGTTATCAAGGCCATTGCCACCTGTGGCACCTTGACGCTTTTGCTCAGCTTCCTGCTCGGTCTTTTCGTTTTTCAAGTCTTGGTCCATGGCTTAGGCATCCATCCTCTGCTCATTCACATTTTCTTCGATGCGAAGGTTATCGATGATAAAGTTCTGGCGTTCGCCAGTGTTTTTACCCATGTAATATTTCAAAAGGCCCGTCAAGGAGGTGCTTTGGTCGAAGCTCACTGGCTCTAGGCGAATATCCTTACCAATAAATTGTCCGAATTCATCCGGAGATATTTCTCCTAGACCCTTGAAACGAGTGATCTCTGGATTTTTGCCCAACAAGGAGAGTGCAGCTGCTTTCTCTTGCTCGTCATAGCAATAAATGGTTTTCTTTTTATTTCGTACTCGAAATAAAGGGGTTTTCAATATGAAAATATGGCCTCTTCTCACTAGTTCAGGGAAAAACTGGAGGAAAAAAGTCATCAGCAATAGCCTAATATGCATGCCATCTACGTCGGCATCAGTCGCTATGATCACTTTATTGAAGCGTAGATTATCGATTGAGGTTTCGATATCGAGAGCATGTTGGAGCAAGTTAAACTCCTCATTCTCGTAGACAACTTTTTTACTCAGTCCATAGCAATTAAGAGGCTTACCTCTTAAGCTGAAAACAGCTTGATACTTGACGTTTCTAGACTTGGTAATCGAGCCACTTGCAGAATCACCCTCGGTGATAAAGATCGTGCTCTGACGGTGCTGCGGATTCTTACTATTGAAGTGAACCTGGCAGTCACGCAACTTCTTGTTATAAATATTTGCTTTTTTAGAGCGTTCTTGGGCAAGCTTACGTATGCCTGCTATTTCTTTTCGTTCTTTTTCAGACTGTTGGATCTTTTTTAGCAGCTCTTTGCTTACTGTATCGTTTTTATGTAAGAAGTCATCGAGTGCCTTACGTAGAAAGTCGACCACCCAGCTCCGCACAGTTGGACCGCCTGGTGAGATGGCTTGAGACCCTAGTTTGGTTTTAGTCTGAGACTCGAAGACCGGTTCTTCAACCCGTATGCTTATGGCACCGATCATTCCGGCTCTGATATCATTTGCATCAAAATCTTTTTTGAAAAACTCTCTGACAGTCTTGACGAAGCCTTCGCGCATAGCAGACTGGTGAGTTCCACCCATAGTCGTATACTGCCCATTAACGAAGGAGTAATGGTTTTCTCCGTAGCTAGAGCCATGGCTCAATGCAACTTCAATGTCCTCGCCTTTTAGGTGGATGATCGGGTAGCGTATATCATCGTCCTTAACTTTCTTGCTGAGTAGATCGAGCAATCCCTGCTTAGACGTGAAAACCTGCTTGTTAAAACTTATTTTGAGCCCTGTGTTGAGGTAGGCATAGTTCCAAAACATTTCACTCAGGACGTCATGGATAAATCGGAATCCGGTAAAAATCTCGTTGTCTGGGCGAAACTTGATGAGCGTGCCATTTTTCTCATCGGTCTTTGAGGTTCTCTTCTCTTTGATGAGCTCTCCCCGAGAGAAAGTGGCACTTTTTGTTTTACCATCACGAAATGATTGGACCAAAAAGTGCTCAGAAAGGGCGTTTACCGCCTTGGTTCCCACTCCGTTAAGGCCGACAGATTTTTTAAAGGCACCGGAATCATATTTGCCACCAGTATTGATTTGGGAAACGCAGTCAACCACCTTACCAAGGGGAATGCCACGGCCGTAGTCGCGAATACTGACACAGCCATCTTCGATACTGACCTCGATGGTTTTCCCGGCCCCCATGACGTATTCATCAACTGAGTTATCAATCACTTCTTTGACCAACACGTAGATCCCATCATCAGGGCTGCTGCCGTCTCCGAGCTTGCCAATATACATTCCAGGGCGCTTGCGGATGTGTTCCCGCCAGTCCAAGGAGCGTATGTTTTCTTCAGTATAAGCACTAACCATTCAATTCTCCTCTCGGAATCCATGCACCACGCGCAGTGATTGACCCACCTTGACCGACCTCCTCGTTGACAGGGAGTTCTGCAATCTCCTGCAAGGGGGAAGAGGCTTAGAAGCTCCGTCCTTAGGAGTTACAGTGGATTTCACGCTTACCTCATTATAAACACAGCTTGGAAATTGAATCACACCAGGCTCCTGCTCAGCCTCCGATTTGTCGTTTAACTGGCCGGCTATATTATTGGCATGAGTTCAAATGAGACTAGCACCTTACTAATTCCGACTGTTTTTGCGAAGAGAAATATCGGCGGCATAAAACCTTTTGGTCTTGATTAGTCTTGTACAATCCCACCAGCAACCATATATAAGCAGGTAGAGGAATGCCAATGCTTGATTCAAGAGGGAGATATGGCGGAAAAAAAGCCTGGTGTACACCTATGGCCTGATGAGGACTGCTTACTCGAAGGCTTGTGTGAGCAGCTGCTTGCTCACCATTCGGATGATCTTGCCGATGTTGTGGTAATCCTGCCAACCCAAAGGCTTATCACCGTTCTAATCGCCATGATTGCGCAAAAATTGAAAGGGTTTAGGCCACCTAAACTCTATACACTGGAGCAGTTTATTGGCCAATTCGCAGAGCGGTATACCAAAGACCTAAAAGGGGTCTCCGACCTGGTCGAAGAGGTTCTGATTGCCTCGCTTATCAGGGAGAAGCAGTACAAACATCTTGCCCTTGGACATGAGCATGAGCTTAAGCAGTTTTTCAGCGATCTACGTGAGCATGGGTTAGAAAAACTTGGCTTTGAACGCCTCCATCAAATCCTTCTGGAAGACTGTTACCGCGATGTTGAGCACCTGGCAAGCATCGCCGATAGGCTCAGAGAGATTGAAGACCTTTATCATCGCCTTGAGGCCAAATTTACAGAGCATGGGTGTGTGAACGGCAATCAAAAGCTGGCCATCCAAGCCTGCAAATTGATGGAGCTAGCCTTTACACAAGGTGACCTGCCCATGCCATGGCTATACCTAGCCTGTTTTACCACCGTCAAAGCTGATCTTAGGCCTCTGATCTCTCTATTGAGCCGAAAAGGAAACTGCAGTGTGTGGTTTTCCCAGCCACCTAAAATCCTTTCGCAAATTAACCCGCTTGGAGAGCTTATCCATGGCATCGACCAAGGGGCGGCTGCTCGAAATAAACCGCTCGATGGGAAGCAAGCCTCGAAAAAGGTGAGCATTAGGTCAAGCAACTCAGTGATGGGTGAGGTCGCAGGCGCAATAGCTCTCAGTCATCAATACATAGCCGCCGGCTGCCCCCCCTCGCAAATAGCAATTTTGCTGAGTCATGAGGGCCGGTATGCCAAGCTTCTCAGAAGCTTTATCCACTTGGTGAGCCTGGACTCAAACTTAGCCGTGAGCACCGCTTTGTCCCAAACAAGCTTAGGAGCTTGGATTATTAATGTCAGCAAGCTGGTCGCTCAAACTCCAGGCTGCCACCAAGGAAGCTTACTGAAGGCTCTATGCTTTCATCCGATTACCATTAAATACCTCTCAGGGTTTATTTCTGATCTGAGCTTTGAAGAGACAGCCAAGTCCCTACAAACAGCTCTCGGGAATACCTCCTTTGACGCAGAGGACCTGAGCCTGTTTCAGGTTATGGAAGGTCTGCGAGAATTAGAACTGCAGGCAGCTTTTAAAAAGCTCCTCGAGCCTATGCGGCGTTTGATGGAAATGTCCGATCCCATTAATGGTCTGGCAAACCGATACCATCTTAGCGCTTGGTGTCAGGAGCTTGACAACTTTCTCCACCAATTTGGAATCTGGACAGCGGCCTATGGAGAGGATGAGGGGGTTGCCCATTCAAGTATCTCAGCCCTAGCTGATTTAATTGATGCACTGACTGAAGCAAGCAGCTATGCAGACCCATCTTTGTCGGCAACGGAGTTTTGGGATCTTTTGACCGCAAAACTTATGAGCTTAGAGACCCGAAGTGTTGGCTACCCGCTGAAAGGTATTCAGATTCTAAGCTTGATCGAAGCCCGATATATTCCTTTTCAAGTGGTCATGATCCTGGGGTGCGTTGAAGGCCAGTGCCCTAAAGGGCTTCCTAAAGATCACCTTGTGGACGATTGGTTCAAAACAAAAATGGGCTTGCCGGCATGGCTATATGTCGAGGCATTAGAGGATACAACCTTCCATCTGCTCAAAGCGAGAATCCCATACCTTGAGCTCTTCTACCCTACTGAGATGGATGGGGAGCCTGTCGTTCGATCAAGGTTTATTGAAAAAATCCTCACGGAAGACAAGTCTTTGTCAGTCATCGAAGACCATGGTGAAAAAATCGAGCATCTGCTGAGCAGCAAGCTTGATGGGCCACAAAAAGATGCCTATGCGCGTAGGCTGGAATTAAATTATGGTGCTACAGGAATTCATCCTCAGGATCGTAGCCATTACCTAAGGCAGGTCTCTGCTAGTAGCTTAGAAAGCCTGTTTTCCTGCCCCTATCAGTTCTTGCTGAAAAAACTTGCTGTGGACCGAAACTCAGTCTTGCGAAAGTCCTCCTCTGCAGAAGAAGGGGCGATCCTTCACCAAATTTTAGAATCTTTTTTCAGTGGTAAGACCAAAGATCGTGACTTTTTCCCACCGTTCCCTCAGCAAATTCCGGTTTCTGAGTGGGATGAGTGGGGTAAAAGCCGGCTCGACGTACTCAGTAGAGCCTTAATCCCCGCCAAGTTAGAATATGCTCCCTTGAAGGTTCACCTAACTAGGTTTGCATGGCCACGATTTTTGAATTTTATCCGATCTAAATCAGAGCGAAGCCCTGATGGTAAAACCCTTTTGTTCCCCCAAAATCGCTACTTAGAGTGGAGCCTTGGCCGAGGCCATGGGGTGACCGTCGACGGCAACTCATTATTCTCAGGCCAACATGGGCTAGGGGAGCTGACGATTACTGGCTTCCTTGACCGCTTAGATCAGGGCTCTGGCTGGTATACCCTGATTGATTATAAACGCAAATTCACTCCATCGGGACGAGAGGTGATGAGCGGTGACTCTCCTCAGCTACCACTCTATGCCTTCGCATTGAGTCAAGATCAGTTTATGAACCAGAGGTTCCCCGAAAGCCAATCTTGCCTGATGTACTGGAGTATTTTGGATGGCAAAGAAAAAGTGGTGGGGGTCGGTGATGAGGCCCGGCCTCACTTTAGCCAGATTGGTCTTGCAGGACGACGAACACCTTCGACTCAGGAACTATTTACAGCTATGAAAGACAAGTGGTCCTATCGCATGCAGCAGCTCCTAACCGAGCAAGAAGCATTTAAGCCTGAGCCAGGAAAAGCATGCACTTTTTGCAGCTTTGAAGGGGTCTGTCGTCGCGATGACCCATATACCCAGCAGCTTCGTGAAGGCCCCAGTGTTAGCAATGATCGTTCTGAAAGGGGTGTGGATCATGATTGAGTTACCTTGGGACCATCCCCAAAATCCCTACGATAGTTTTATGGTCCAGGCTTCTGCTGGAAGTGGTAAAACTTACCAATTGAGCAAGCGTTTCCTACATCTAGTGGCTAGCGGTGCTCAACCCTCACAAATCCTAACCATTACCTTTACAGTTAAGGCTGCCAATGAGATGCGCTCACGTATCATTAGTGAAGCAAGCAAACTCATGGTGGATAAGAATGAGCAAGAAGCCTTCGACCAACAGATGTTGCAGTTTTATAGGATGAACCAAGCTGCTTATAGGGAAGAGTCCTATGAGCTTAAACCAGTTTTATCGGCTCTTGAAGTAGCAAAATCAATCCTTTCTGCAACCCAGCTCCTTAAGGTTTCAACCATAGATGCCCTTTTCAAAGAATGGGTTACGAAATTTCCTTATGAGGCTAGCTTCACCGGAGCTGCTTTCCCTGCTAACTTTCAAATGCTCGATCCTTTGGACTTTGACGATTTGAATCGTAAGGCATGGCTTGACCTCTTTCGCAATAAAGAATCTCTCGAACTATTAGATCTAGCATGGGATGCCCTTGACAAAGGAGACCCAGAAAAAGGACCCCTATCATGTGAACAGCGTATTTATGAGCTTTTTCGTCTGCGCACATACCTATGGCAGGTAGAGGCGATGGGTGGACAATCTGGATTCCAAGATTTAGCTGTCCCAGGTGGAAAAGGGTATTCCGATCTAAAATCAGCATTGGGAGACCTAGAAGAGCCGCTGCTGAGACTCGCTCAAGAAACAAAGCGTTTGGAGGAAATGCAGGCCGCTATTGCTGCAAGAGATTTTAATCGGATGCTAGAGTTGCGTCTGCTCACTAAGGATGCTCAGGTCCACAAAGGAACCTTCCGCGCAAAAAAGCAAGAGAAACTCGACCAGGAAATTTTCCTAATAGAGCAAACTTTGGGAAATTTTTTCGATCAGAAAAAAATTGCCGACCTCAATAAGCTGGGGTCGGTTTTTTATCAGCTCTATGACCATTGGATTATGGCGCGAGAACTAAGAAAGAAAAAGCTTGTAGTTTTAGAGTTTAATGACCTGACCATGGCTTGTTACCAGCTTTTTTATGGGGAACACGGCCTTGGAGTCTCATGGCTTTTGCAACAGTCGATCAGGCATTTGTTGCTCGATGAGTTTCAAGATACAAGTTTGTTGCAGTGGAGTGTTTTTCAGAAACTAGCAACAGAGTTGCTCTCCGGAAGGGGAGCTAGCGAAGATGAAGGCCTGCTTCCCACTGTCTTTATCGTCGGGGACAAGAAACAGTCAATTTACGGATTTCGTGAAGCCGACCCTGATGTGATGAATTTAGCTGAGCAGTGCCTTCGTAATTTTGAAAAAAAGTCTCTTCCACTTAATGCTAGTTTTCGCACGGCTGGAGTTGTGCTTGACTTTGTGAATGGGGTCTTTGAGAAACTAGACCCGAATTTTCCGATCCACAGCACTGCAGAAATTGGTGGCAAAGCATTTATACCTAACTGTGGTCGTGTGAGCGTCAGGGAGTCTTTCGAAAGTGATGAAGCGCTATCAGGAGTGGAAAAAGAAGCAGAGTTTGTAGCTGCTCACCTACAGAAAGCACTGGATGCAGAGATTTTTTATCCGGTCTGGGACAAAAATAGCGGGCATTATCGGAGGCTGCGAGCAAAGGACTGCTGTATTCTTTACCGCAATGCGACTCATGCGCAGGTATTCGAAAAGGCTTTGCGAAAACGCAACATAGCTTATCGACTAGAGGAAAAAAAGGGATTCTTTGATCGGTGTGAAATCCAAGATTTCATGGCCTTTTTACACTTTGCGGTTTACCCAGAAGACTTGACGGCCCTTGCCCATATTCTAAAGAGCCCCTTGTTTATGCTCAGCGATGCTGAACTATATGATCTTTTTCAAAGAGCTCACTCAATGAGTGAGTCAGAGGAAACTGCTTATTTAGAAGCCGTTGTCCTTAGCTTAAGCACCATGCACCCAGACATTTCTGCTAAGCTGGGAGAGTGGAGCACAAAAGCTCAATCGCTTCTTCCTCATGAACTTATTTCTCAGGTTTTTTTAGAGCTTGAAGTTTTAAATAAGTATGAGTTGAGTTTTAAGGATACTGAAGGGAAATTAGCTCGCAAAAACTTAGTGAAGCTCCTTGAGCTTTGCACGAAGCTTGAAAACGAAGGTGCAGTAAGTTTACCCCAGTGCCTGCAGGCACTTCGGGAGATAGAAGAAAAAGGGGAGCTTGCCGCTGCTCGCGAAAATGCTGATGTGCTCACGATGATGACGATTCATAAGTCAAAAGGCCTCGAATATCCTTTCATCATATTAGTCGAGGCAGGAGAGCAATGGTATAAAGGCGACCGTTACTGGGTAAAGCGTAAAGGAGAAAAGCCAGGGGTAAGCTTTATCGGAACGAAAGCACAGCAACCTTTAAACCAAAGGTCTTTCGCCTCATTAATGAAGGGGCAAGAGTCTTTGTTTGTAGGAGAGTGTGAGCGACTCCTTTATGTAGCTTTGACCAGAGCAAGCCAGTTTTTGTTGGTCACCGGTCATAAGCCTCATAAAGCTGGGGAAGCAGTGTTCCTTGATAGCCTTTTACACCACATGCATCAACAGGGCGTTCAAAGTCCCACTGATCAAGGTCTTTGGTCTATCGAGCAAATGTTGGTAAAGGAGGATGGTCTTGCGATTCAAAATGAGTTTAGAAGAAATGAAAAAGGATCAAAAGCTCTTGGGTATCATGAACAAGCCTGGAAGGTTCCTTCAGAAATCGCAATTATTCAGCCTCATAGCCATGCGACAAAAAGTAGCGATGTTGAACGCGAAAAAAGTTCCCAGAGAATTCCTCCTCTATTAGCTTCTGCAGTCGGAAGCTTTATTCATGAAGGAATTGAATTTAAGACTAAGCGAGAAGATTGGGTCCCTGAAGAAGCCTGGTCGCGACTTGTGGAAAAAACGAGAATAGGCCGTCGATTAAGCTGGTCTGAGCGGCGTTGGATGCAATTAAAACAGGATAGCATCTTAGAAATATCGATGACCACAAGCAGTGATAAGTGGAATCATTGGCTTAGCACTGCCATCTCCACACAAAGTGAAATGCCGATTGTTCATCTCCATAAAAACTCCCTAATGCGGGGACAGGTGGATCTGTTCTTGGAGTTTAGCAGTGAGGTGCTGATTGTTGACTATAAAACGGTTACACCTCCTAGCTCAATGGACCTAGGTTTAAATTACGATCGCTTGGCCATGGAGGTGTTTTGTAAGGATCAGGGCTACCAGTATCAGTTATGGCTTTACTGTAAGGCAATCAAGGAGATGTATCCCCACAAGAAAGTCATCGGTATGGTTTGGCTTACCAAATTAGCTGATGCAGTTGAGCTAGTACGCCTATAGTCATTAAACTTTAATACATTCTAATAAGCGCAGAATAAACTTTTCCATATATATGTTTGGTTAAGAGTTGGGTAACTCCAAATAAATATTATACCCACTATTCATGTGTGATCAGAACGCTATATTTTGGTAGAAACGGATGCCTTT
>JABSRF010000099.1 GCA_013215275.1 Oligoflexales bacterium
ATCCGTTTCTACCAAAATATAGCGTTCTGATCACACATGAATAGTGGGTAGAATATTTATTTGGAGTTACCTTACATTACCTGCAAAAGCTGTTTCGTCACTTTCATCAAGCCCACGCACACCCATCACAGCTGAACGATTACGTATGTTGGAAGCATCGTCCGGTGCCCGACCTTGTTGGATTGCTTTTCTTAGAGCAGTTGAAAATTCCCCACTCTTTTTCGAAGGCTTACGCTTAACTTTCATGACAGAAACAAACCCTTGATTTCCATCTTTCAGCTTGACCTTCCAAAACATGCCGCTACGTCCAAGCTCCTCAATGCTATCACTCTTACTTAGCTCCCTCAGCACAGTAGCTTTTCTACTAGCCGACTCATAAACTTTGACACCAGCCTTCTTCGGGACCAGCTGTCTTGCATGTAGGTCTGTAAAAGAAGCTGAGATCGCAAAAAGCAATGCACCAAGGCCTATTAAATTTGCTTTAAGAGTCCGGTTAAGCATCTTACCCCCCCCAATTAATCTCCAATCGAAGCAAGTGTGTACATTCAGTACACTTCCCATACGATAATACCACGATCGGTCAACAGCCCTAAAACTTGAAAGTATGCCTACTTATACTATTATATTCAGGACCTTAGCTAGAATGTTTAGAATTGGGAAGGGTTTAGTTTCTCCAGTTCATTGGTTCATAATTACCCTATAAATTAAGGGCATATAAGGTGAATCTTTGCTTTTCTCAATGAGCTACTTTGCATATGATGAGCTTTATATAGTAGCCTTATCACCACAGCCCAGGCTTTTTTTGAACATCGAGACCTAGTGCTAAGGCTTAAAAGGGAGCAATAACAAATGGATAAGAATTGGCTCATCTATGGCGCAAATGGCTACACTGCTAGGCAAATAGTGTACAGTGCAGTAGAGAAAGGACTCTCACCGATCCTAGCAGGCAGAAATGCTCAGAGTATCTTAAATTTTGCGTTTGAAACTGGGCTGCCTTGCCGGATATTTGATCTAAAGTCACCAGCCATTGACCATTTTCTCAAAGATGTGCATTTGCTTGTCAACTGTGCTGGTCCCTTCTCAAAAACAGCACGGCCCCTTTTAGAGTCTTGCTATCGTACAAACACCAATTATATTGATGTGTCAGGTGAATTAAACTCATTTGAGGAAATATTCGCCAATGCTGGAAAGTGGCAAGAAAAAGGACTCACGGTCATACCTGGCTCAGGATTTGATGTGGTCCCTTCAGACTGCCTTGCAGCATTTTTAAAAAACAAACTGCCAGATGCCACAAACCTCACCATTGGAATTAAGATAAACGGCACGAAGCCTTCTCATGGCACCTTGAGGTCTTTGACTGAAGCTCTTGCATTAGGTGGTAAAATTCGCCGAGACAATAAGCTTAAGCAGGTCCCAAACGCTTGGAAAACAAAGCTGATAACGTTTTCAGAGCACAGTAGCTTGAGCGTTTCTATGCCCTTAGCCGAGCTCAGTAGCTGCTGGCACTCTACGCGCATCCCTAATATTCAAACTTACTTTTCGGTTAAAACTAGGGAGCTTAGGTATATAAAGATGTCCAGGTTGGCTCGACCTTTTCTATTCATCCCCTTTGTTCTTGAGTGGGTTAAAAAGCAAATTGGCTTGTATACAACGCACCTCACCCTAGGGTTCTACAGAAAGGCTCAGCGGTCGTTTGGGGGGAGGTTCGCAACGCTGAAGGAAAAGCAAAAAGCTTACGCCTCAAGACCTATGAGGCCTACCACTTCACTGCCCAGTCAACCTTATGCATTGCACAAAAAATTTTAAATGGCGAAATAGATGCGGGAGCTTACTCGCCCTCAATGGCGTTAGGCCCAGAATTCATTTTAAACCTTGATCGCGTGAGCGTTGAGGATATCATACCTGTGCAGTAACCGAAAAACCCTTGCCCGAGGTGATCTCGTCATGATGACAAGCCCAGAAAGCGAAGTAAAAATTGCTCAGATGTTCGACAAGGTCGCACCACGCTATGACTTCCTGAACGCCTTACTGAGCATGCGCCAAGACAAAAGATGGCGTAAAAAACTCGTCAGCCTATGCTCAGACCATGACAATGCGAGTTACCTAGACGTTGCAACTGGCACCGGTGATGTCATTGCAGCGATTGGGGAGAGTAGGCCTAAAGCAAAGGAACTTTATGGGGTTGATATTTCAGAGCAAATGCTCAGCCTGGCAGATGTTAAAACTAAAAGCAGTCAGTTTTCTTCGAAATTGAAGTTTGACGTCATGAGTGCAGAGCACCTTGAGTTTGAAGATGCAAGGTTCGATACGGTCAGCATCTCTTTTGGCCTTAGAAATGTGATCGATAAAAAAAAGGCTCTCTCTGAATTTGCTAGGGTGCTCAAGCCAGGTGGTAAGCTCTTAATTCTTGAGTTTTTTTCTCCTGACAATACATTATTTGCTCACCTATTCCAGTGGTATTTTCATCAAATTTTACCAAAAATAGGTGGTTTATTTAGTGATAGAGAGGCATACCATTATCTACCCAAGAGTGTTGGCTCATTCTACTCTTATGAGGAGCTCAATAAGGTGCTCCTTGAGCTTGGGTTTGAGCATAAGCGCACTGTATCCTACCTTTTCGGATCTTGCAGGTTAGTTTTTTTGAGTAAAAAGTGTCTTATTGAGGAGAGTTCGTGAAGTTCGTATTAGTGTTCCTATTCGCTGTTCACCTAATCTGCGCTAGCCGTGCGAATGCCGCAATCGTCACCATCCAAGAAGCGATCATTCGCTCAGGATATAAGAGCATTGACTTGATTTGTGTGGTTTCAGGCCTCAACAAGAATGAAGTTGCTGAACAGGATAAGATTGTTGAACAAATCAACTTCAGAGTCGGAGCAGAGAGCAAGTACATAGCAAGAGAATCTGGGTCCACAGACTCCCAGTTTAACCTTGATCTTTATTGGCAGCTGAACAGCGGCAATTTAGAAGCTGAGTCGACGGATCGTTATAGGATCACTTACAACGTTAGCATCGGGATTAATAATAACGATGGGGATGCTATCAAAAAACTTGCCCCAAATGGTAGTGTTGGGCTCAGGGCTTTTTTCCAGTACAAGGATAGCAACAATGCCCCGGTTGAAGGCACTGGCTCTGCAAGCTTATTTCTACACAACCCAACCGAAGCTCCTAAAGGCCTTTCCATTAACGCCATACACAAGGGCCTCGATGTGAAGTGGGAGGTTTCCAATGAAGTTAAGCATACCGATGACAAGAATTATAGTGTTAGCAATGTCCTTGTGATGCTTTTCAAAGATGGTGAATCTGAAATTGATTTAAAGGCTAACAAGGCAAGCAGCAACGAAGAAGAGGAACCAGAATTTTCTGCTTGTCGGTACGTAGCAGGCCAAGAGGAATGCATTCAATGTGATAATAACCCTGATAATGTCTACATAAGCTCTGATCAAGGCGATCAACAAAACAATGCTCTGATTTTCGCACTAGCAAAAAACGATAAAGGTGGTTTCAGCTTCAACGAGCTTGACCCTAACGCAAGCTATACCATTGCCCTTCAATACCAGGATGGAACCAAACGCACTGTCTGCAAGGAAGCTAAGACAATTTTGAGCTTAAGCTTAACTGAAGCTAATGGAGAAGAAGAAGGCAAATTGAGCGATACTCCTTGCTTTATTGCCACTGCAGCATTCGGGAGTCCTTTTCATAAACACGTAGAGGTCTTCCGCTGGTTCCGTAGTCGTGTCTTATTAAAAACACAGGTCGGAAAGAAGTTTGTTTCCTTTTATTATAAAAACAGCCCACGCCTGGCTAATATGATAGCCGAATCCGAAGCTTTAAAATCTGTGACAAGGGCTTTACTGATCGTTCCAGCCTATGGGCTCCATGGGCTAAGGCTTCTTTCACAGAACTATCTGCTTGCCTTCGGACTCTTAGCTGCGTTAAGCACGATTTTATTGGGACTTTTCCAAGCGAAGAAAAGGTCATAAAACTAAAGGGTCACCCTGCAGGGTACCATAGATTTCCCCAGGAGCGGTTCATGCTCACTAGGCTGAGCAAGCGCCTAATTCTATCCTCAACACGAGGGTGAGATTGGAGCAAAGGGCATGATTGACCAGCACCTCTCCTAAAAATTAGCCCCCATAGACTCATTAACTGACTTGATTTACGCAATGCATTGGCCAAGCCAACTGGATCTTTCGTTAGTCTGACTGCTTCCAAATCAGCGGCATACTCGCGGTTTCTACTCAAAGCTAGGCGTAAAACCATGAGGATTAAGGGGGTGAGTAATGAAAACAAGATGATCTCCATTGAGACTGAGGCAACCCCTGCAAAGATAAGCGGTAAAGACAGTAAGCATGAAATTAAGGCAAAGCCTGTCATAAAATTGGCAAAGCTATGGACTAAGTTCAGAAATTGATTAAGCCTAAAATCTCCAGCTTTTATATGAGCAATTTCATGAGCAATGATTCCTTGCATATCTCGATCGGTGAGTGAGTGCATAGCACCCCAGGAAATGCCTATGACCGGATCTTCCTTGCTTCCAAAAGTCAATGCATTGATTTCTTTCTTGGGGATAAGAAAAAACTTTGGAACTTTACCAAGTCCAGCCTCTTTTACAAGCCCATAGCTCAAGTCACGTAAATAAGCTTCATCATTTTCATTAAAATTCTTAGCACCTAGTGACCTTAATATGGTCCTGCTAGTGAGCCTTGAGGTAATACCCAAGCCTAAAAAAAGGCTTAGCCCAACGAACAAGAAAAAAGCATCACCGGCAATAAGCTTGCCTACCAATAATGCTAAAAACAGAATTGAAGCAAGCAGCAGCAATCCTGTGATTTTATAGTCCCATTCAAGCTTTTTTAGCATAACGTCACCTATCATCAGATGATTAATATTCAATGTTAAATCTGAGGCCTACATTTGGCTTGTCAAGGCGCAATGGTGAAAATTCGGGATAAGCACCCGTAATAATAAAATTTTCTTTCATTTGCTTAGTTGGAGTTAAAAGGGAAAGGAGTCACTAGACACGATAAAGTCGAAAATGCCAATAACTTAGCCAACAGACAGGGTCAAGCAGTGAGAAAGTTCACGGCAAACGTTAAAGAAACAAGCCGCTACTTTTTCCCCTTGTTTAGTTAAATACCGGTGGCAGCCTTTGTGAGGCTAACAGTTCCCTCGTATTGCTTATCTTGGCTTCCTAAGTTGTAAATAAAAGCCTTCCCTGTCAGAACAGGCAGCTCATGCTGATACAACCCAGCCATAACTTCCAGTTTAATGGTTTTTTTGGTCTTAAGGGTATTTCGATCAAGGTCTTCTTCTTGATATAGTGGTTCGTCTTCAGGACGAATCGCCGTATCTAAAAAAACATTTTCATTAACTGGCTCATTTGCAGGATCACTGTTAATCTCCAAGTTTATAATACCAGTACTAGGGTCTTCCATGAAAACCTTCATCTTAGCATGAGTCACCGAGAGGCTTAATTCTCCACAATCCACTTGAGCATTTTGTTCCGTGTCAAAGCAAGCTTGTAAGGGTACCGTTTCTCTAGCTTTGCTATCGATGTAAAAAACTATACTAAGAAGCTTACCCTTTTTAATGAAATCCACCTTTGAGTATGCCCAGAGAGCTTTAACCATTCCTTCGCCAATCACAAATTTCGCTGAATCAACACGCTTATTTTCCCACGCTTCTTTTTTCTTGAACAGGTCAAGACCAACGCCAAAGTTCTGAATTGGATTACTAAAGTTAGCTGCTTCCTCTAAAGGTTCCTCCGCTCCTATGGGGGTTTGGTACATCTTAAGAAGCTGTTCAATTGGCTCAATTTGAGATTTCAAAGAAAGAATCAGATCATTTTGATTCTTAAGAAGTTTGATAACCTCTTCAGAGAGCTTTGGCCCAAACAACTGAGGCACTGTTTCAGCAAAGGCATTTAGTGAGTTAATATCTTCAGGCGAAATACGGAATGCATTTTTCGACTCAATAGGGCTTGAAAAAGGAAAATTTAGCACTCGATCATTAAAATTATAATGTAGAGCTTGGGCTGCATCAGAATCAATATCCCTTTCAAGCAATAAATCTTGTAGGATTTTTCCTTCTTCAGTCGAAGATTTGAATCCAAATTGGCCTTTTAAAACATCTCCAATAAGGTCTTTAAAGTCAAAGAAGTCTGAGCGATCAAAGCTAAGCAGTAGCTCAGATTCACCATTAAACTCAATAAATAGGTTTCCGTCTTTAATTGCTGCAAGCTTAATTAAGTTCTTATTTTTCAAAACCTGGGCCTGCATGGCCTTCTTCAGTTGAGCGGCATCTTCATCTGCCAGTAAGTCCCCAAGACTATCGTAATAACTAATGTCGGTCTTAAGAACGCCAGAGTCTGACCAAAAACAGGCATAATAATCCTTGTAACTTCCGTCCTGGCTTGCTTGACATTCAGCACTAGTAAAGAATCCTTCTTCTTTGTAGTAGGGCTCGCAAATGCTTAATGGAGAAGGCCTAAGAGAAAACAAATGATTCTTCAAAGTTTCAGAAGTGGCAAACTTCCATACCATCGCTTGGCAATAAGTTTGCAAATCTTTTGTCTGCTGAGCATCCAAATTCAAGCTCTCTAACCAAGACTTTGCAAGCCCTACCTGCTTGTCACGATCCTGATAAAACTGATTGAGGTCATTTTCAGCAATCTTGTCTTTTGCTATCTTAACACCCTCTTCAAGCTTAGCCTTCTCTTGCTTCAAGTAATCAACTTTGAAAGCTTCACGCTTATAGGCAAGGTCAAGCTCCATGGTCTCGTCCTTAAACCTCAGCACCTCTTTCACTTGCTGGGGTTTAATGTCATTCTTCCAGATTAGAATTGGTCCCTCGTAACTCACTGAGGAAATCGAATTATCTGCTGTCAAAAAAACACCTTGCTCAATTGGTGAGTAAGGTGGGGCTTTAATGTAACCTTGCTGCTGCTCATTAACCTCAACCTCCTGGGGACCGCAGGAGAACAGCATGCTTGATGCACAGGTTAAGATCAAATATTTCGTATTAATCTTCATATTTTCTCTCCAAATATCGTTTTCAAAATTAAAAATATAAAGCCAGGTCAACAGTAACAAAGTCATTGGTGAAGCTATTGATGCTTGCAATATGCTTTTTATACTCGACAGTTGCCGCAAAAGGAGCAGGTATCTCTCCGCGGCGATAAGCATTCACCCCACTATAGCCAATTTTAGCCTCCCAATACTGGTTTTCTTGATGGGTGTCTTTTTCAAGTTTCTCTACGGACTCGGGGTTGTTTTCAAGCTTATAGGAATCACCATATTTTCTGCCATAAACATAGCCTAAGCCTGCCACAAAACCCGACTGCGGTTCGTACTGCATAGAGGCTCCAACATCCCAATTAGCACCAAGCTCATAGCCTGCATTAGTTTTGTCTACCTCAATAGACTCGTCTTCTGTGACCATACGAAGGTCACGTTTTGCTGGGAAGTGATGGGTATATTTAACATACTGATTGAAAAAGATATCTTTGCTCACATATTCGTCCGCTGCAAGCGCAGTGAAGAAATCGAGGGTGCCTTTTCCAAATGGAATATCATTCAAAATATCAGGATCACTCGTTTTTCCAGTAGGGAGAACAAATCCATTCGTCGAAGCAAGCTTAATCAAATCGCCATCCACTGCTTTATACTTGCCTGCAATGGTGACATCTCCTAGGCCGCTTCCTTCACAATCAGTCATTTCGCGATAATTGTTATCCCGGAGTTTCTTATTTAGTTCGCCAACTGCATCATTCAGCTTATCCGCAACTTCGTTTGCTGATTTCGTTTGGGAAAGATCTTCCATTTTTTTGAGAAATCGATTTGCGGTTGCTTGATTAACTGAGAATCCAGTTTTGACTCGCATTTTTGCCTGATAATAAGGAACAGCGATCGCTAGAGTAAATTGATCAGTGATGCCGTAAGATAACAGTGGTGCTGTTACGGCTACGCTTCCCTTCATATCAGCTTGAATCTGTCCTAAGGTATCATCATAGTCAAAGCCATACCTTAGCATAAGCCCTTCTAATTGAGTTTTCTTTAAATAATCAGACTCACCTTTTAGGACTCTTCTAAAATCTAAATCCTTTTCCAAGGGTTTTGCCAAAGCTTCCCGACGGCCGTCTGCATTGGTCTTACCACCAATTGTGGTCCTTACTGACTTTAAAGTTAGGTTTCTGATACCTTTAGGTAATACCTTAGTATGCTCAAATGCATTAAGCTGGGCGCCAAAAATAGCTAGGCCAGCAAGCAGAAAATAACTAGGATTACTTAACCTCATTAACGGACCTCCTTCCACTGCTTTACTTTCGAAAGCTTCTTTTTATTTGATTCATCTAACAGTACCCAAAGAAATAAAGAGTTCATAGCAAAAATATCTTGCGCACTTATATAGAAATAAGCCAATTGATAAATAGATTTCCCCACCCAATTAATTCTCTATATCAACGATGATTTGAATCAATTGACAGGGCTGAAATTGTCTAGCATAAGTGATTAAGGCGCAGGGAAAGCATAGAGAAGGGCAAGAGCCCTTAATATTCATTAGTTAGATTCTGATACACGTTAAAAGAAAAGTATTAATCACTTAGTTTTTCGATGAGGCAAGACTTCCAGTTGCTTTCGCTTTCGCACGCATCCACCTTAGCCTGTAATTTTTTCATAAGTGCTTGGTATGCTAAGGTCTCTGGTGCTCGTTCCCCTAGTTTATTGCGACCTTTCAACAGGTCTATGCGGCGGACTTTCGACTTTAACAAGTCTCGGCCTTCTGTTACTAAATTTAGGTCTTCGTTTTCGATTCCAAGAGCAATCTGAGATTGGCCCTGGTAGTAGAAGTTTTCATAGTAGTCTGCACCGCTAAAATCTGTTTCGAAAAATGCATCTTCCACAGTTGGTGTCGCAAGCGCTTTTTCCGCATAGTCTAACGCTTCTGCTGCATCATAAAGCCCCAAAGGCTTCGCTTTTCTGTTGCCACGCAATGCTGACATAACTCGGAAAATACCACCCGCCTCAAAATTTCCATCTTGGGATCCTGCTGCAGCAAGAGCAGGTCCTTGAGCCTTACTCATCATCAAACCGTACTTAGTTCTACCAAGAATGCTTGTTTCGAGCTTTCCTCTAAATGCGATGCACGACGTTCTTAAATAATGAAATTGTGCACTATCAGTATCAGCAATTAGGTCTGCCGCTTCTAAACACTCGTCGATCGCTTTTTTCTGATCTGCCACTGAAACTGACGACAACTCGGGCAGCAATCCACCCCTATAAATATCTAGGCGTCCGATTTGCGTAGCAACATTTATGCGATCTTGCGTGCTTAAGCCACCTGCATCATATACCTTCTTATAAAGATTTCTAGTCGCTGTTAGCTGGCTGAAATCAAGATTTCCGCGATTTTTGAATTCTGCGTCAGCCTTTTCTAAGTCGCCAGCGAAGCTAGTTCCCATGGAAAGGCTAGCTGCTAAAGAAACCAAAGCACATGCTTTTTTGATCATGACTTACTCCCAATCAAAATTTTTTTAAATTTCTATTTGATTGACTAGTCTCACAAATCCACAGGGCAGTCAACGAATAAAAGGCAAACGGTCAAATTGGCAGGTTAGTGATAGGCTTAGGTTTCACTATGAGAGAGGATTATGACCCACGCATTTTGAACCAAACCATGCTTACGTCATCTTCAGGAACTTTTCCACTTTTTTTGGTTTCCATCTTCCATACTCCCTCATATAAATCTTTTGGCCCATGCTCGATATTTTCAGCAGTTCTAGCCTCAATCTTTTTCAAGATACGCCTGTTTTCTAAGAGAGGTATCCCATCTGTAAAGGCCAATAGTTCGTCGTCCTCACTAAGTTGTACTTCCTTAACCTTCGGCTCACAGTCTGGGCATAAGCCAATAGGATTGTGTCGTGATATCAGGGAAATCGAACGCTCATGCATCTGATCCTTTTTTCTAAGGAGCGGGTAAGGGTGACCAGCAGCAAGGTAGTAGACAAGCTTTTTTTCTGGTTCAAACGTTAGCCCTAAAAGGGTCGTCACATGCTGACCCTTTCCTTGCTTCCATAAGATCCCATTCAAAATTTTCATATAGTGTGAAACAAACTGGCTATCCTCAAATAATTCAGGACGCATATATTTAATATTGCCTAACAAAGTCTTACATGCAGAAACAACTAGGGCTGCCTGCACTCCGTGGCCAGTAATATCGCACATGATCATATGAAAGTATTTCTTTGATTCCGAAGATTCGAATGCGAACCAGTCACCACTCGCTGCATGAATTGGGTTATGGTAGCCTCCAATCAAATAGCTTGGCCAGTTTGGAATCGAATCCGGTCGGTAAGCCTCTGCCATAACCGATGCTTCTTGAAGTTCTTTAGCCAGAAGCTTGCGTTCCGCCTCAACCAATTGCAACCTCTGAGCCCTTTTCTCGGTATAACGCATTTTTCCAGCAAAAATCATCATTCCATTACATAGGTATCCTAAGCCAATCCAAAGCCAAGGAACTATGATGCTGAAATAGCTGAATGAAACGATCCCTAACCCAATGATAAAAAAGATGCCTAAGAGTAGAAGTACCCAGAATATAATGGTCCCAGTGCTTGCCCCTAATAAGCCTCCTAGAATGCAGCTAATGGATATCAGCAACCACGAATTTGAAACCTGCTTTAACCACTTGCCGGTAACCGCACTGTTGATCATTGCTGCCAAGATGAACCCACCTGGAGCATAACCGAAAGGTGTAAGATGAAAGTCTGTTCCTCCCGTGTACATATTAAGAAGCAAAAGAACGATATCCCCCTCATCGACTAAGTTTTTTTTACGATGTTGATCTAGTATTAAATTGAGGCGCTTTTGACCTACATAATAGGACTTAGGGTGGGCAAGATTTACCGCTATATCTCCATCATCGTCAATAGGGACCGGAACGTCGTTCACAAGCAGATGGTCTTCAGTGATTTTAAAATTGTCTGCAGCAAATAGGCTAGCGTGGGGGACCCCATAATCATATTTGATTCTGAGGAAAGGAGCTGCTTTTGTATGTCCGCTATATTGGAGGTGGCCAACATAAGTAAATGCTAATTGAAACTGATGAGATGGCCCATAGATATGCTGATTGCGAAAATCCTTAAAAAAAGTATAGGGGTCATCATTTCCATAGGATGTCTCTGAGGGCTCTTGACTTGGGATCTGCATATACACTTCTTTTGAGGTGGTGCTCAAGTGGATGCCATTTTGAGCTATAAAAGGCATATGGTAGAGATTTTTATTTATATCAAGTGAGTTACGATAAGAAATAGGGTATGGAGTTACAAAAGAGCCAACCACAATATTAACATCTAAACTGCGTAGGACCTCAAGGGCCTCTGCCATTTTATGGTTTGGATCATAAATGATTGAGAACATTTTATCCACAATGATGACTTTTGGTTTATCTTTAGCAAGCCTCTTAATCCCTTCTGCCCACTCCTCTATGTAAAGTTCAGGGCGTTTAAGACGACTTAAAGTCTTGTCATCGAAGCCAAAAATTTTAATCTTTTTGCTTAGCTCTGGGCTCTGACCTAAGTCTTCCCGCATTCTAAACTCAAACGTGTTTGCCACCCTATAGTTAATATCTTGGCCTAAACCACTGCCATATAGAGCGATAATAACTATTATCCAGCCTACGGTGGAAACGAGAGCCCAAATCAAGGTGCGATTTGAATTCTGCACAAATTGTTTACTGTTTTTATCCAAGTAAAAAATTTTCCTAAACGTTATTATTCCTTTTAGAACGCATCGGCTTGCCCTGAAGAATCCTTAAAAACGCTCCGGCTAAAGTACTGGAAAGAATGACCCAATCCAATTCATGAATTTGACTTGCAAAAAGATCGAATGCTTGAATTCAATTTAGTTTCAAAATAGAGTGACTAAGTATTAAACAACTTAATCCTCAATAAAGTCACAATTGCTGTGCCATAAGATGCCTAATATTAACAGAAGTTTCCACAAAGTAGCACCATACTAAACTCATCTAGTATCTGAATCTATTGATAGTCGAAACCATAAT